>JBHHWX010000162.1:0-10946 GCA_046756745.1 bacterium
GTGACGTCTTACAACATCGACAATCTTTTGTCGATAGAGGCGCTGTAAGCGCCTAGAAGAAACATCAAAATCAAATAATTAAATAATTGCGTTGAAGTAAAACTTCAGTTAGGGTGATGGAAGTGTTGCAGATGATCGTCACCCTTTAGAACGCGGATGATCAGAATGCACGGATTACATGAATTCAGGAGATATAGAAAGCAGGAAGGCATCCGTGCTTTCCGATAATCTGTGTTCTGAACATCACTATTACCTAACCCCACCGTAATTGAGGTTTTACAATTAATTTCAAAATTTACTTGCAAAAGGTACGATTTTTAGCTATATTTGTCAACTAAAATGAATCACTGAGAAACTTACTTAACTTCATATTTCACAGACACGTTCTGTGAATTTTTTTTGAATGTTTCAAGATCTGACCGAAAAATTCGAAGGTGTTTTTAAGAAACTACGCGGCCACGGTAAGTTAACCGAAAAAAATATTTCGGATATCATGCGCGAAATCCGCCGGGTCTTACTGGAAGCGGATGTGAACTTTAAAGTGGCTAAAGAGTTTATTGCCAAGGTTCAGGAGAAAGCGCTCGGTCATCAGGTTCTGAAAAGCATCACACCGGCCCAACAAGTCATCAAAATTATTCACGACGAGCTGGTTCACTTATTAGGAGGTAACGGCTCTAATCTCGAGATCGCAAGCGCGCCGCCGAGCGTTGTCATGTTGACCGGTTTACAAGGCTCCGGAAAGACCACTTTCGCCGGCAAACTCGCCAAATATTTGAAAGAAAAGGGACGAGCTCCATTGTTAGTCGCTGCGGATTTGCAGAGGCCGGCAGCTATTGAGCAATTAGAGATCGTTGCTGAGCAAGTCGGGGTTCGAGTTTTTGCTCAGCCGGGCAGCACTCCTGTGAAGGTTTGCCAAGACGCTTTAAAAGAAGCTCAAAAACATGGACTCGACTTTGTGGTTTTTGACACGGCCGGCCGGCTGCACGTCGATCGCGAATTGATGGACGAGTTGTGCAGCATTAAGGAAAAAACAGATCCAACAGAGATTTTATTTGTCGCAGACGGGATGACCGGGCAAGACGCCGTCAATACCGCCCAGGAGTTTTCCGAACGCCTCGATTTTACGGGTATCGTGTTAACCAAATTGGATGGCGACGCTCGAGGCGGAGCGGCGCTTTCTATCCGGGCTGTGACTGGGAAACCGGTGAAATTCATCAGCTCGGGTGAAAAAATGGATGCGTTGGAGAAGTTTCATCCGGATCGCATGGCGTCGCGGATTCTGGGAATGGGAGACGTCGTTTCTCTGGTTGAAAGAGCGCAGCAGGCTGTTGACCAGGAACAAGCAAGAAAAATTGAAAAAAAACTTCGCCGGCAAGAATTTACACTCGAGGATTTTTACGATCAGCTTCAACAAATAAAAAAAATGGGACCCTTGGAGGAATTGATGCAAATGGTCCCGGGTTTAGGGGGAAAGGCGATGAAGGGGTTGAAAATTGATGACCGGGCGCTGGTTCACACCGAGGCCATCATTAACTCGATGACGCCGGAGGAGCGGAGAAGGCCGCATCTTCTTAACGGCAGTCGCAGAAAACGTATCGCCCGTGGCAGCGGAACCACGGTTCAGGATATCAATAAACTCTTGAATCAATTCCAGATGATGCAAAAGATGGTCAAAAAAATGAGCAAGTTTGGCCTCAAAGGGATGCCGTTGGGCTTCTAAGCGACGTCCCGACTTCGTCCGGATGATGAAACCCTACGGAGCAGATGTCAAACCGAAAAGAGAAAATTGCTGACTGTAGATCGTAAATCATATGTCGTATATCAGGTTCTGAACCTGGACTCGAACATATACGATTTACGATATGCGATCTACGATTGTTAAAAGAAGTTCGACTTCTCCAATTGGAGACTGTCATCTGAAATTATCGACAAAGTTTTGTCGATGTTTGGCGTTATGCGCCTAAGAATTCAGATGAGTATTTGATGAAATTCGAATTAATTTTAGTAAGGAGGTTTGATTTTGGCAGTTAAACTTCGTTTGAAAAGGATGGGAAAAAAGAAACAACCTTTCTACCGCATCGTGGCAATTGATTCGCGCGCGTCGCGAGATGGGCGTTATATTGAACATGTCGGTACATACGACCCGCTCACGAATCCGGCGGATATAACTATTAAGGAAGACAGAGCTTTATATTGGTTGCAGCAAGGTGCGATTCCCACCGACACCGTGAGAAGTTTCTTAAAAAGGAAGGGCATCCTGCTAAAATGGCATTTGGTGAGAACAGGCGCTAACGAAGAAACCATTAACGAAGAGCTCAAAAAGTGGGAAGTTGTTCAATTGGAAAAAGAGAAGCGCCGCGAAGCCTTATTACATCAGAAGAAGCGTGATAAGAAGAAAGGCGAAGCAGAAGTTGTTACCGAGCCCCAAGCATCTGAAATTGCTGCTTCGGATACAGCCGAAGTGAAGGCTGACAAAGCCGCTGTGAAAGCTGACAAAGCTGAAGTAACCGAGAAAAAGGGTGAAGGGGAAAAAGTGAGCGCCGATGAAACTCAGGCTGCACCTCCTGAGAGTGACGCACAAAAACCCGACACAACCGTTTCTGAAAGTGAAACGTCTCCTGACGCTGGAATGAAAGCTGAAACAAAGGCGAAACCGAGCAAAACTGAACCACCCAAAGAAAAGAGCACCCTGGCGAAGATGAAAGTGGATGCAGCCCAAGCAACGTCTCCCGAGAGTGAAACACAGGAACCCGAACTGCCTGTTTCCGAAAGTGAGTCGACCCCTGATACAGCAATGAAAGCCGAGGCGGATTCTGAGTCGATGAGTGAAAAAGACGAAAAAGACACCGAGTCAAGCGATGCTGACGCCGGGGATGGTGAACCTGAATCAAAAGAAGTCAAAAAAAGTAAATGACTCTGGTTTGTGATATATCTTTTGATTATGGCAATTGGTTAAGAGATTGGTTGTCGATTCATGATAATCTAACCAAAACTAATCCACTGGGTTTTGTGATGAAGACAGAATTTCAAGGGAGGTGTTGAGATGAAGGACTTCATCGTGTTTATTGTTAAGCATTTAGTTGACAATCCCGATCAAGTGCATGTGAATGAGGTTGACGGGGAGCGTACTGTTGTCTTCGAGCTCAGAGTAGGGCAAGGAGATATGGGCAAAGTCATCGGAAGAAGGGGGCAGACAGCAAAATCGTTACGTACCCTATTGTCGGCTGCTTCCGCAAAGATAGGGAAGAGAGCTGTTCTGGAAATCCTTGAGTAACGTCGTTTATTCTTGAAATCGGTCAAATTACCCGACAGAATTTCTATAGGATTTGTCGAGCGGGCCCACGGTCTAAAAGGGGAAGTGAGAGTGAAACCTCTCACGGACTCTCCGGTTAGATTTAACAAACTCAGCCGGGTTTTTGTTGAACTGCGCAGTGGGAATCTTCTCACTTTCGAGATCCGGAAAGTCGTCATAAGTGGGAGCCATATTTTCCTGTGTTTTAAAGGGGTCGAAACCCGTGAGGCAGCTCTGGAGTTGAAAGGCGCTTCTATCCAAGTGCACAGGAAAGAAGTCCTTCCTCTTAAGGAAGATCAGTTCTATATCTTTGAAATTTTGAACTTCGAGGTTTTAACCACTCAGGGCGAATCGCTTGGCTGGGTCGCCGAGGTCATGGATTTATCTGCAAATGCGGTTTTGGTGGTGAAAAAAGGATTACGTGAATTTCTCATCCCAATGATCCGCGACGTTGTCATAGAGATTAATAAGCAGAAAAAGGTGATTATCATCGACCCGCTTGAAGGGTTGTTAGATTAGTTTGATATGATGCAGATCTTTGTTGTGACAGCTTTTCCTAAATTTCTTGATGTGCCTTTGCATGAAAGCATTGTGAAACGCGCACAAGAAAAAAATATTGTCGCGATTCATTCCGTCGACTTGCGAGATTTCACCAACGATAAACACAAACAAGTAGACGATTATCCTTATGGCGGCGGTCCGGGCATGATATTAAAGCCGGAGCCTTTTTTTCAGGCGGTAGAGCACCTGTGCGATACCTATGGGTTGAAGAAACCGAGAATCGTTCTGATGACGCCGCAAGGTCGTCGTTATAATCAAGAAATCGCACTTGAATATTCTGAAATCGACGAGCTTATTTTGTTGTGCGGACATTATAAGGGCGTGGATGAGAGAGTTCGAGAGTATTTAGCAAACGACGAAATATCCATTGGCGATTATATTTTAACAGGTGGTGAATTAGCTGCGATGATCATTGTAGACTCGGTTGTTCGGCTTCTGCCTGGCGTCATTGGCGATTTGAATTCTGCCAAAACAGACTCTTTCGCGCAATCGTTGTTGGACTATCCGCACTACACCCGTCCTGAGAATTTGAACGGAATGCAGGTGCCGGACATTCTGCTCTCCGGGCATCACGCTGAGATTGACAAGTGGCGGCGGGAGAAAGCCGTGCAGAGAACAAAACAACGTCGAAGTGATTTGTTGGAAGTGAATCCTGAATTTGAAAAAAATCAAGTGGAGGTTTGAGATGGATAAAATAGATACATTTGTTGCAGAATACATACGGGAGGATATTCCTGAGTTTGGTCCGGGGGATACCGTGGCTGTTCATACAAAGGTGCGAGAAGGCGACAAAGAGAGAATTCAAATTTTTGAGGGCGTCGTCATTAAGAGGCGGGGAGGCGGCATAAATGCCACGTTTACTGTCCGAAAGATCTCCAATGGGGTTGGGGTTGAACGAATTTTCCCTTTAAATTCACCTAATATTAATAAACTTATCAAAGTTCGCTCTGGCAGAGTGAGACGCGCAAAATTATATTATTTACGTGACTTGAAAGGTAAAGCAGCCCGTATTGCTGAAAAGAGATAGGTTTTCTGCTTATTTTTTTACTCTTCTCCTACGACCCCTTCCATAAGGGTTTGTTTTTCCGGTTATCGCCTGAGGGGGCGGTAATTAGTTGTTGACATTTCAGTGATCTTTTTGTAACTTTATTTACCCACCTGAGACATTCTTTCGATACATAACATAAAAAAAACCGGAGAAATTTTGCCCCTCCAAACAGTAAAAATCGAAAACCCACAGGGCGTCAACATGATAATGGGACAATCTCATTTTATCAGAACCCTGGATGACATCCATGAGATACTGGTTGGAAGCATTCCCGAGATCCAATTTGGATTAGCTTTTAACAAGGCGCCGGGTCCTAGAATGATTCAGCATTCCGGCAATGATGATCGTTTAGTGGATTTAGCAAAAAAGAACGCCGATAGGATCAATGCTCAAGACACGTTTGTTTTATTCATGAATAATGCTTTCCCGATCCATGTCATGAAAGCCCTTAAACACATTCCGGAGATTTCAAATATATACTGCGCCACATCACATCAGATCGAGGTCCTTGTCATTGAAAATGAATGTGGCAGAGGAGTGATGGGTCTTGTGGATGACTATGCCAGTTAGCTTTTTTGGTTTCAGAGCAAACCAACTGCGGGACTGTCCCAAAAGCCTCTCTATTCCTGTCATTTCTGTGTGGGGGGAATGACAATTTAGGGCTTTGGGGACAGCTTTGTTTTTTTGTTCCTGCCTTTCTGCTTTAGAGACTCAACAATTTTCTTATTTAAAAAATATCTAAAAAGGTAAATTTTACTTGACAGACTTCTACAAATGTAGTATATTCTTCTACATTTATAGAAGTGGAGCTCTTATGAAACTATCTGACGCAGAATGGCAGATCATGAACGCCTTGTGGAAATGGCATCCTGCTACCGCGAGGGAGTTGATCGAGCACATGCCTGATGAATCGACATGGGCATATACAACAGTGAAAACCATGTTGACGCGGTTAGTGAATAAAAACGTCATTAGCGAACGAAAGCGCGGGAACACCAGCGTATATGAACCCTTGGTCTCACAGAAGAAAGCACGTATCAGCGCTCTTAGGACGCTTATGGAAAGGGCGTTGGGCGGGACAATGGAACCCATCATGCATTTCTTAATCGAAGAAAAAAGACTATCGGAAGGTGAACGACGCCGGCTGATCCGCATACTCGAAGAAATGGATCACAATCTGGAGGATAATGATGATGGCACAGGTTAATGAAATCGCCCGCCTCTGGTGGGATTGGATGGGACCGATGTTCTGGCAGATCAGTCTGTTAATTATTCTCATCAGTTGTATAGATATCTTGATTCGGCGTTGGGCTTGGCCGCAAGTTCGTTATGCCCTGTGGCTTCTTGTTCTGCTCAAGCTTGTGATCCCACCAACTTGGTCATTGCCCACAAGTGTGGTTTCATACGTTCAACCGCAGGTTTCAGCGATCATCCAAAGTAGACTTAAAAAACCTGAACGTACAACCGATTCAGCACAAACGACTTCGCTCATTCCAAATACAACTTTTCCAATCACTACACCCGAGAGCTCGGTCAGTTCTTCAACAAGCCGGGAGAGATTAGATTCTTCTGCATTTGTCGAGAGATCGGTGAAACCAATCTGGCAAACCTATGCGATGGGAATCTGGCTGTTGGGAATATTGGGCTTTCTCGGGGTTCTCATCGGTAAGATGATGCTCTTGCGCCGCTGGCATCAACTTCAAAAAGAAAAATCTATCCCGCAGTGGTTTCACGAACTTCTGGTACAGACCTCAATGCAGTTAAAATTGCAACGACTACCTGCGATTGTTTTCTCTAAACAAGCAAAGACACCGGCGGTATATGGGATGTTTCGCCCCGTGCTTCTGCTTCCTGCACATTATTTTGACAACCTTTCTCAAACTGAAGCAGAACACGTTCTGCTCCATGAGCTGGCTCATCTGAAGCGTGGAGATTTGTGGCTGCATGGGCTCTGCCTTTTCTTGCAAATGATCTACTGGTTCAATCCGTTGATGATATGGGTTCGGAAACAGATGAAGCATGTACGGGAGATTTGTTGTGATTTGACTGTCGCTCATATTTTGCGGGACAAAACCATACACTACCGTCAAACTTTACTGAACACCGCTCGAGGATTGTTGACCGAGTCGGTAGAACCAGGACTGGGCCTGTTGGGTGTATTTGAAGAACCCTTCCGTCTGGTCACTCGGCTGAAATGGCTGGAAAAAAAGACCTGGCAAAACCGGCGCTTGGTCATGGCTACGGCGCTGAGTGTCAGCTTTTTCGTTTTTGTTTGCTTTATGCCAATGGCAGGGGCAAAAAAAGAGTTACCCGTTCAGTTGACTCGGGAAGCAAAAACGGGTTCTGTTCAAAACCAGAGAGAATCTTTTTTCGAATACTCTGGAAAATCACCAAGCAGAGAAGTCAGCAAGGGTTTCGATATTCAAATCACAATGAAAAAGATAGAGCCGCTGTACGCCGCGGTTTTGCCCCGGGTGGGCTCCCATGATGAATTCGAGAAGGCTGTTAACGAGCTAAAGCGGCGCTTGAATGAAGTGGGAATCCAACCCAGCGGACATCCTTTCGGGCGTTTTTTCAGCAATCCCGAAGAGGTCTCGAAGTGGCAATCGTCCTGGGAAGTGGGCTTCCCGGTTCCTGTGGGAACCGAAGTCGAAGCTCCTTTGGAAATCATTCGTCTTTCTTCGCAGCAAGTCGCCACTGCCACGATCGAAGGCAAAAAGACAGATCATGTGTGGCAGGAGTTTATTGAAGCGATCCAGGATCGGGGGTATATTCCTGCTTTCCCACCTGCGATAGAGATTTGGAGTGGAACCGAGGAAGGCAGAGAGTTTTGGTGGCGAACCGAAATGCAAATTCAGGCCTTCCGGCCGGAGATAGGGTACCCAGGACTTGAGATCAGAGTAAGAAAAACAGAGTCTTTTTCCGCCGTGGTTCTGCCGATGCAGGGCTCATATGCGCAACATGGCGAGGCCGTGGAAAAGCTGGAAAGATATATTCGTGAGAAAGAAATTTCAACAACCGGCGATCCTTTTGGCAGATACTTCAGCGACGCATCAAAGGTGACACCCGCTGAGTATTTCTGGGAAGTCGGTTATCCTATCGCCGAAGGAGCCAAAGTCGATCCGCCATTCGAAATTCGGCAAATTGCCGGCAGTATCGTTGCATCGGCAGTCATCAGCGGCCCTCCAGAAGTCGAGTATCCCTGGGCGCCTTTTGTCATGCAATTATTGATACAAGGCAAAATGCCGGTGGGTCCGGCCCTGGAAATCTGGTCGGGTGATCCGGAGAAAACCGGCGAAGAAGGTCCCACGGTGGAAATGAGAATGCCGGTCATCCCAATGGGGGACTTTGGTGAAGGGATGAAAGAATGGGGCCAAGCGTTCGGCAAAGCCATGGGCGAGTGGGGCGTGCAATATGGGAAGTCGATGCAGCAGTGGGGAGAAGATTATGGCCAGGCTATGGAGGAAAGGGAAAGGTCGAATGGAGAGGACGAAAAATCCAACAAAGATGAAACAGAGCAAAAGGGATTCATGGCGCAGGTTCTCGAAAAAGCAAGTGAGATGTTTGGTCGCCTGTTCGGGGACCGCACTGCATATAGTGATTCCCGGTTCGATATTGAAATAAAAAATGCGCCTGCCTTCTCCGCTGTCATCCTTCCCATGAGAGGCAGCTATGATCAGCTTCATGAGGCAATGAGAAGATTGCAGAACTTTCTCGAAGCAAGAGGAATAAAACCCACCGGCCCTTCTTTTCTCAGGCAAATGAGCATTGCCAGGATAGAGAATCCCGAATACGAATTTGTTTGGGAGGTCGGATATCCCGTTCCCGAGGGCACGAGAGTCCACACACCATTCGAACTTAGGACATTTCCCGCGGCTGAAGTTTCATCGATGCGAATGACCGGCGCCTTTGATGAGGACATCGTTAACCAGGAGTGGGCTGCATGGTTTTATGAAAATAATTATAGACCCACCAGCGCCGCCCTGATATTTTGTCCTGATAGACTGTATAAATCCTCGCGTTCGTCTCCCGAGTGGGAAATGAGAATTGCAATTGAGAAATGGGATGAGCCCTATCCCGATGTGGATGTTTACACCAAATGGACAGAGCCGTTGTTAGCCATGGTCCTGCCAATGCACGGGTCTTACGAGCAAGAACCGGATGCCCTGCAAATGCTGAAAAACTACCTAAATGAGATCAATTTTACCCCGACAGGCGACCCGTTTATTCGCTATTTCAATGATCCAACGTGCGTTCTTGAAGATGAACTGCTGTGGGAAGTCGGATTTCCAGCGCCTAAAGAGATTGGCGCGAAATCACCTTTTGAAATAAAATCTATTGCTGACGAGCTTGTTGCTTATACCATTGTAGAGTGCGGCTATGAAGAAGTGGAAAAGTATTACTACGCTTTTGCTTTATTGACCGCAAGCAATGGGTACTTGGCTACGGGATATCCAATTATCACTTTAAGGGATAAGAAGGCTAGAGGATGGGCGAAAAGAGAAATAAGGGTTCCGATAAGAAGAAAGCGTCAGAATCCTATTAAGCTTCCGATATTTTGAGGAATCTATCTTTCGCTCGACAGATCCCGACGTCAGGAGTGAAATGCTCTATTCCATTATGCACCCGCTGCTCGAAGAATACAACATCAAAGGCATCGATGACCTGATGGACAGTTTCCGGACGAACTGTACGAATTCGGATTACGTGCAGAAAGTTGAAGAGATGTACAACGCTGACAAGAAGATACGAGAAAAGTGCGAGGTCCAGGTTTTCAAAACCGTGGACTCGGTAACCTTGGATGCGTTTGTTTATCGGCCGGAGGGAAGTAAGTCCGGAGAAAAGCGACCCGCTGTGGCATTTTTTCACGGGGGTGGATGGTACCTTGGGAAACCGGAATGGGGAGATTGGCAGTGTGAACATTTTGCTTCTCTGGGTTTCGTTGCTATCTCCTTTGAATACCGGCTTCGAGATCAACACCGCGCTACCCCCGTGGAAGGTATCGCCGATGCCAAGTCCGCCATACGATGGATGCGTCAGCACGCCAATGATCTCGGCATTGATCCGCAAAAGATTGTCGCCTCGGGTTTTTCCGCTGGCGGCCATCTGGCTGCGTGCACGGTTATGATCGACCAATTCGATGAACCTGATGAAGACCCCGGTATCAGCTCTGCTGCCAACGCTCTGATGCTCTGGTCTACCCCTATGAAGATATTCGGCAACAATAGTTGGTTTCGACAAATCCTTCAAGGCAAGGCCAGCAGTTGAATAAAAAAATCGCCCCTTTCCACATTAACGCAGCCATGCCGAATTCGCTCGAAGTTCCCCTTTCATCCTGTGTACGATGTTGTTGACAACCCGATGACCTAATTTTTCTAGAGCAAGGCGTTTTTGGATCATCTTTGCCGAAAATCCGCCCCAGACAAATAACGTAAAAATTGTGATATCGCGTTTTCTGTTTTTCATTTTTGAGGTTTCGGATAAATGCAGTATTCTTTCAATATCTTCACGTAATTCCCAACTTGTATCCATGTGAGTGCCGCCTATCGCTTCATAAATATCTTGTATGTTATTTTCCATAAGCGAGTTCTTAAACTCTTTCGCGATGATATTGTCGCACGCATTATCACATATTTTCCCGAGCCAAGAAAGAAAGGCTCGTTCACTGTCCCGTTTGCGGAAATCCTGCAAGGCTTTGCACTGATTTTTGCAAAGTTTATATAAAACTTCGCCATTAACATCGTTGACTACTTCGGAAAATTGTCGACACAGACGTGGAATGTGCCAATTTAGGCAGCGGGAATAGGCTTTGTTATAGATGAATCCTTCGAAGCGACTGATCAAAATATGCCAGGCGATTTCCCATTGAGGAGAACTTGGAGAGCTGCAGCAATCGAGGAGTTGGCGCAATGTGAGGCATTTGAGGTTCTGTGCTGAGTTTACAGTTTTTACAGGAACGGTTACCATTTTTTCCCCTTGAAATATGACCTTTCTATTTAGTGTCTGAACGAAAACTCTTTAAAATGCTCAAGCACCCGTCCCCGG
>JBHHWX010000163.1:0-10908 GCA_046756745.1 bacterium
AAGAATACTTTCTTATTTGGATTACACCCCTGATTCACTCCTTGATATCTTTTCGATTGTGATGTTGTTTTTAGAACTAAGCAGGGCGTTCCTACGTCTGTGGCATTTAGAACTACAAACAGTTTGTCTTTTTTTGAGCCATCTTCAAATTCGAAATCCCGGAAACATAAAATATCGCCTGGCCCTGGCATGGCTCAGCTATTTGAAGGTTCAAGTGAAAGATTCTTGACTATCTCGAAGTGGTCTTTTAATGATTCTTCTTCTTTCGTAACTTCTGAATCACTGTCTAACGCAAGCAAATAATCAATTGTAGCGTTTTCTCCTTTTTTATGATAAGTGATGTCCCAAGGTTGATTTTTTAAATGAGATATCTCTGAGATTTCCCTAGCTTTTACATCGCGAAACATAAAAGCCAAATTTTCAAGTATCTTCTTTTCCCTTGGTGTAAAAAATGTGTGAAATCGAGAAAGTAGAGAAGCTTTGAAATCTTTGTTGTATTTGCAAACTTGGTTTTCTTTGCAAAATACAGGATCGCATTTAGCAACTTTTCTCTATAAATGTTTATTTCCATAAGACTCAATTTAATCTGAAATGAACAATATCATCAATATCGTCAAATTAGTGAAAAAATTTCTAAATTTCAATATCTGCATCATATATTACGCGGATTCTTACATACCCAACAATCAATATATTTTCCAGCTCGCTGTACCCTGTTTTGTAAAATGCGTCTCAAAAATCTTTCCACTAAACCGTTGGAGCGTTTGAATGACGTTGACACGCTTTACCGGCTCAACCATCAACATCATAAAACCGCCGCCGCCAGCGCCGCTGATCTTACCGGAGAAGGCGCCTGCGTCCAGCGCTGCTTGATAAATTCGATCGATTTCATCGTTGGTAATGGCCGTCGCCATCTGTTTTTTGGCTTGCCAGGATTTCCCCAAACAGCGTGCAAAGCTTCGGACGTCTCCTTTGAGCAATCCTTCTTTCATCTGTAATGCTTCCGCTTTCAGCTCGTGCATCGCATCGATTGAGGCTTGGTTATGATGAATCACATTTTGTTTCTGCTCATCAATGATGGTTGCGGATTTACGTGAAATACCGGTAAAATATAAAAGCGTCGTCGCCTCTAACTCGTTAATGATCCAATTCTTGATTCGCAAAGGATTGACGATGACTCGATTATTTGAGTAAAACTCCATAAAATTAAAGCCGCCGAACGTGGCGGCGTATTGATCTTGTTTACCACCGGAAAAGCCGACATCTTCTCTTTCTATTTCATAGGCTAACTGAGCGATATCATATTCCCCCAGCGGTAGGTTCAACCACTCGACAAATGCCTTCAAAATAGCGACGACCAATGTTGAAGACGATCCGAGCCCGGAACCGGCGAGCGCGTCGGAATAGGTTGTCATTTTGAAAGATAACGGGGCGCCGTTATGGTAATCTTTGATAACGCGGTTATAAACGCCTTTTTGCAGGTTGAGCTTGCTATCCATTTCTAATAAATTGTCAGTCGCTGACTCAAAATGATCGTCTGTATCCACAGCATGAATCACGATTTTATTATCGTTTGTGACTTCCAAAGT
This sequence comes from bacterium, assembly GCA_046756745.1. Taxonomy (GTDB): domain Bacteria; phylum Zhuqueibacterota; class Zhuqueibacteria; order Oceanimicrobiales; family Oceanimicrobiaceae; genus JBHHWX01. The sequence goes on from JBHHWX010000163.1 coordinate 1,590, forward strand.
GCAATGGGCATACATATCGATCGTTGCATTCAGAACGTAACCCCCATATACGTCGCTGTACGGGGAAACGTCGGTGCCGCCGCCGGCAAATCCAAGTCGTAATGGCGCTTTACTCCGTATTATCAAACCGCTCCTCCCTCACTCCAATTCATTTTTAAGTGAATAATCCATTTGGCCTCGACGGCTTGCGGTAATCATTTCCCCTAAAAGACCGATGGAAACAAACTGAACGCCTACGATGATCAAGACAATCCCTAAAAAAAGCAGGGGGCGGTTCGAAAGGTACTTTTCAAAGAAAATGCGTTCAACAGCGAGAAACACGCTAATGAGACACCCTACCAAAAGTGAAAGCATGCCGGCAGAACCGAACAGATGTAACGGCCGTTTTGTATAACGAGTGATAAAAAGAACCGTGATGAGATCAAAAAAACCGGCGGCAAAACGGGAAAGTCCGAATTTGGTCTTGCCGTATTTTCTGGCATGATGCTCCACCACGATCTCCCCTACTCGAAATCCTTCCCATTGCGCCATGACCGGCAGGAAGCGGTGCAACTGACCGTAGACTCCCATGTTTTCCGTGACTTCCCGGCGATAGGCTTTGATGCCGCAATTGATGTCGTGAATGCGTAAACCGGTCAACCAGCATGTGACGCGATTGAACAGTTTGGAGGTGACTCGTTTTACCAACGGGTCTTTGCGATGTTTTTTCCATCCGGAAACCAAATCGTAGCCTTCGTGCAATTTTTCGATGAGCTTTGGAATTTCCTTCGGATCATCCTGCAAGTCGGCGTCCATTGTGACGATGACCTGGCCCCGCGCTTTGCTAAATCCGACCGCCAAGGCCGCAGACTTACCATAATTTTTGCGGAATTGAAAAACACGAACCTGAGAATCTTTCGCGTGCAGTTGCGTTAAGACGTCAAATGAATTATCGATAGAGCCATCGTCGACAAAAAGAATCTCGACTGGTTTTTCAAACTGGCACAAAACCCCAGACAAACGCGAATAGAGTTCTTGTAACGATTCCTCTTCGTTCAAAAGAGGAATGACGACCGAGAGTTTGACCTCCGTTCCCTCCTGCACTATGATGGCTCCGGTTATTTGATACGTCGGCGATCCAATTTAGGCTTCTCGATGTCGCCCCAATAGACTCGGCGAGCATTTTTCGCAACTTTCAAATGAAAATATTTCGTTTGGATTCTTTCGTTAATTTTTTGTCGTGTATAGTAGACAGTAATCCGTTCTCTGGCTTTAGGGCGCGTGAGGCGAATAATTTGTGGCATATAAAAACCCTTATTGCGGCGCAGACGATCAAACTCCTTTTTCATCAGCACTTCGCCCGCGCGGTCCATGAGCTGACTTTTGGTCACGACATTTTTTTTCGGGTCAACCCAATAATGCCAGACGCCGTCTGTTGTCGGAGTTTTGATGAGAAAAAGACCTTTTTCGTACCCCAATGTCGAGCCCGGTCCAACCAGCACTTGGTTCAGACCGGTTAACGCTTCGAAGAGCTCAGCCGTTGTCAGCTCGATCTCGAGAAAATCTCTCAAATCCAGGATCTCTAATTCACCATAATAGAGAATATTTTCCCTGGGGGCATATGCGCCAAAGTTACGTCGATTCAAGAACAAGGCGCCAACGTCAATTCCGAGAACAGCTTCCGTTTTCACCAGCATTGAATCGGGCATGTTTATAAAAATCTCTGAAAAGCCGCTGTTGCCGGAGCCGGGCAGCTCGATAATCAAACGGGCCTTCCCTTCAAAGCTTCGCAGTTTTTGATAGTTTCGCAGAACTCTTAAACGAATATCATCCGGTGTGAGATGAGAGAGATCGGAAATTTTTATTTTTGAAGTGGAGCCGCAATAGGAAAATAAAAAAATAGTGGCTAATGAACAAGTGACGAGTAAAAAGTTAATCAACCGCAACCGTAATGTCGTTTTCACCAAACTCGCAGGGTTATTTATCAATTACGCTGCAACTTTAACAAAACGCTGCTTCTGTCAGGCTCGATCGTGATCGCTTTTTGCCATGACTCATACGCTTGCTGCAGTTGCCCCAATTTTTCGTAAACATCGCCAAGATGCTCCAAAACCTCAGCGGAGTCACGCATTGAGGCGGATTTCTGAATGAATTTCAGCGCTTTTTCATAGTCGCCTTTTTTAAAATAAACCCACCCAATGGTATCGAGAAAGGCGCCGTTATCCGGCTCCGCTTCTAAAGCCTTGCTTACCATGTGCAACGCCTCATCCAAACGCAATCCCCGGTCTGTGAGACTATAACTGTAATTGTTTAAAACAGTTGGGTTGTCGGGTTCCATATCAAGGGCCTTTTCATAAAATTCTTCACTTTTGTCATGTTGCTTCAATTCATCGTAAGCAGCCGCCAAAGTCGCCATGAAAATGGCGTTGTGCGGGTCCTTTTGAACGGCCTTATGTAAATAACGAAGCGCTTCTTCAATTTTTTTTCTGACAAACAGAAGATTACCGTAAGAAAAATTCGTACGGGGGTTTTCCGGCGCCAGTTTTTGCGCCGCTCTCATACTTTCTTCAGCATTTTCCAAGTCACCTACTTGCTGATACGTCAACCCGAGACGGAACCAGGCCTCAATATTTTTCTTGTCAAGCTCGACTGTACGCTTGAAATAGGACACACTTTTTTCCAAACGGCCACTCCTGAGATGGATTTGTCCTAAATTGTAATACCCCCTCCAATCGTCAGGAAAGGATTTCGTGACGGTTTCAAGAGTCTCAACAGCATGCAAGGTATCCCCCTTTTCAAAGAACAATTGTCCTAATTGAATACGGGAGACCAGGTCGGTGGTATCGCTCGCGATGACTGTCTCATAAATTTCAATCGCTTCCTGCCATTTTCCGGCTTCGGCTAAAGCCGCGACCAGCTCACCGCGCACACTCTTAAATTCAGGGTTGTGCGAATACGCTTTTCGATACAAATTGAGTGCAGCAGAGGTATCTTGTTTGGCAAGAAGAACAGCGCCTAAAGCCAAATAGCCACGCTCGTCGTCCGTGAATTCATCAATATAACCATGAAAAACTCTTAAGGCCTGCTCGTATTCCTTTTCTTGAAAATAGAGATTTCCAAGCTGGAATTTAACTAACTGATTCGCCAACCCTAAAGCAACCAGTCTCTCATAAACCCCTGCAACTTTCTTATTTTGCTTCTTGCCGAGATAAATCTCGGCAAGATTGATATAAGCCTCGAGGTTGGTTGTATCCAACTCGATAATTTTGGAAAATTCCGCTTCGGCTTGCTCAATCTTGTTGGTTCCGCGGTAAATCTGCGCCAGGAGTAAACGACTTTCGATATAGTCCGGGGCTAAATCAAGACTCTTTTGGAGCATCTGGATCGCGCTCTCGGCCTTACGCAGGCGAACATAATCTTTGGCAATGGCCTTGTAAATAGAAGCTGAGTTCGGTTCGTAAAGCAAGGCCTCGTTATACACGTTCAGAGCTTTGTTGTATTCTCGATTTAAATCATAAATCGAACCCTGAATGACCAAATCAACAGCTTTTGGATGTGAGTGTGTGGTCTTGCTTTCGGAATGTGAAGATGTCTGAACGGCGCCGACTCCAGTGCTAGCGATAATCGCGAACATCATACAAATGAAACGGAAAGAAACGATTCTTCTTATTAACATCATAACAGTCAAGAACTCCTTATCAAAGCCTCTAATTTCATCTTCCTTTAGCTGGTGTAATCCCACACCAAGCCCGACTCATCATTCATGAAATAGAGTGCTAAATATTTAATATATCACTCTTTTCGAACAATTTCAACAAAAAATTATTTCCGAACTTGACACAGAAAATTTTTATCAGTATTATTAAATTTATTGATGACTCTGTTGATTTAACTCTGTCAGGGTTATTAACCCTGACAGAGTTATTCTACAACGTCATTGATTTCCTTAAAGTTCCGATGAAATCCACTCTTGGAATGAATAAAACACGGAGGGTATCATGTCGAAACGATTAAGCCGGAGAAGCTTTCTGAAAAAGACAGCCAGCGCCGGCGCGTTGTTGCCTTTTGTCGAAAAATTTTCGGAAATCATGATTTCGAAGAAGAGCCCAAGCAGTAAAACACCTATTCTTTTGTGCAGCCGTGGAGAAAAGTGGGGCAAAAAAGTTTTGAATCCCGGCTGGGATATCTTGAGTCATAAAGGCGGCATTTTGGATGCGGTTGAAAAAAGCGCCAATGTGGTTGAGCTCGATCCGGAGGATATGTCCGTTGGGTATGGCGGTAGGCCCAATGAAGAGGGAGTGGTGCAGTTGGACGCCTCGATCATGTACGGCCCGACGCATAATTGCGGATCGGTCATGGCCCTGGAAAAAATTAAAACGCCGTGCTCTGTGGCGCGGTTGGTCATGGAACGCACGGATCATATCCAAATCGTCGGAGAAGGGGCGCTGCGATTCGCCAAAGCCCACGGTTTTAAAGAAGAAGACTTGCTGACAGATAAGGCCCGCTTAGCTTGGCTGAAATGGAAAGAAAATCTCAGCGACAAAGACGACTGGCTGCCTCCTGCAGATGGAGAGTACGAGAAAGAGCAAGAAAGGACTTCCGGCACCATCAATGTCTTGGCTGTGGACGGCAGCGGCGATGTTGCCGGGATTACGACCACCAGCGGTCTTGCTTGGAAAATACCGGGACGGGCCGGGGATTCTCCCATCATCGGGGCCGGCCTCTATGTCGACAACGAGGTTGGAGCGGCAGGCGCGACCGGTCGCGGCGAAGAAGTCATCCGGTCATGCGGCAGTTTTTTTGTGGTCGAGAAAATGCGCGCCGGTAAAACGCCTCAAGAAGCCTGCGAAGCCATTTGCCAAAGAATTGTCGAGATAAACGGCGGACCCGAAAACGTGAATTTTAACGACAAATTTGTCGCAATAAATAGAGATGGCGAAGCCGGATGCGCCTGCATTCGAGCGAGAAAAGGCAAAGAGCCGGAAGCGTCTTACATGACCGAAGACGGGTTGCAGTTGATAAAAGCGACCTATTTGATTGAAATTCCGGAGGAGTAAGTAAATGCTTATAAAGCTTGTAATCTTTCTGATTCCGATTCCGCCTGTTGTTCCACATACGTTCTCATTTGTTTCAAAGAATCGGGAAAGAAAATCTTTTCACCACAATTTTCACACACCCAATATATTACTTTAGGTATTCGTATAACTTTTCGGTGAATTTTTCTTTCAACCGTGCCTTCCACCCGTTTGATTCGATGGGAATCACATATCGGACAGTTTTTTAAGAACATGAGTATACCTCTTCATCAAGAGCCTTTGCAGTAAAAGCATATTTGCCTCTAATGATTAGTCGTTTTATCTTGATTAAATTAGTCACAAGTTACATACATATCCTGTATTTTTTGATGAATTCCATAGTTGCTGTATAAATGGTAAGTTGGGGGCATGTAAACGTCTCACCTGGCACGAATCGGTTAACTCTACATTTATGAAACTGTGAAAATTAATTGTCAACAACAAACCCCTTGATTTATTTCTCAAGATTTACTACATTTGTTTAACAAATTACGAATCATTCGTATGCTCCTTGTACTGCTCCGCGTGATCCTGATCGAGTTTAATCAACATCTTAAAGACATCCGCATTGTTTTTGTCGTCTTTGAAAATTTCGATAATCTCGAGATAATGCGCATTCATAAACTGCTCCGGCTCTTCCATATCGACCCTTTTTTCCATGACGGTCTCGAGTAAACCAAAAGCAATTTTTAAATTTTTGCGGGTTTCGGAAAGATTTTCCGGCAGCACATAGAGTCCGTAAAAGTAATAGTCTTTCATTTTGCGAAAGGTCTTGAAAGGTTCTTTGAAGACTCTTCTGATCAATTCTTGACGTTGGGTCCACCCGCGGATAAACTCTGTCCGAACGAATTTCCCAAGGTCAGCAATTGCTTGCGCTCTTTTATAATAAAAGTCTCCCCCGAAGCCATTATACTTATCGAATTCATTACCTAAAACCATATTGACATAAAAGTCGATGACACCGGTTAATGGTCCGACGCTTTGTTCATTATATTCTAAAATTTCCCCTGGTTGAAAAGGAAATCGGACACGCCTATCAAAATACTGAACATCCACACTCGAAATGAGAAATTCGCAATTATACCGATCTTCGAAGTTTGAGGGACTATCCGTTAAAAAAAGCTGCATAGAAATTTCAACTGGCATCTCGTCATTTTCCTCGAACCAATGTGCTCGTTCGACATATTTTTTTAATATCTCGTCGAAGCCGCGCATCTTTTCTTCTTTGTCAAGTGGGAGTTTATCAATGATAACGTTTACTTTGGCCTTGATCTGACCGTAACCCATTTGGATGAAAACAAGAAAAAGTGTGCAAGTCACGAGAAGCACGGTGCTAAGGCGCTTACTGGCAGGTTGATGAGAATCAAACACAATAGACCTCCCGGACAAGTATGATCTGAAATTTGGAATGACGTGTCATAAAATATAGAGAAAAGAGGCCATGATTGTCAAGACAATTCTTTCCGTTAAAAGTTCACACTTGAAAAGACGGGTTTACGTTCTCAAGCGTTTGGGAATCATTTTTATTTCCTTTTATACAGTGTGTCATGCCTGGGGCGGATTAGAAGATGTACCGATTGGCGCCCGTTCCCTGGCCATGGGCGCCGCTTATGTGGCGCTTGCGAATAATGCTGAGTCCGTTTTCTTAAATCCGGGAGGCTTAGACCAACTGACTGGAGCTCAAATAGCGCTCTTCTATCAAAAACCGTTTGGTCTCGAGGATCTGAATTTTGGAACACTGGCTGTCAGCCTCCCGGTTCGTCATCACCGCTTAAGCGTCGGATTTGTTACGCTGGGCCATCGATTCTTTAAAGAGCACGCTTTTACGCTTTCCTACAGCAGGAATCTTCGCCAAAGATTCTACTACGGAATCGGGGTGAGATATCACATCCTCCAAATAAACGGTTATGGCTCTTCCGGCGCGATAGGTCTGGATATGGGATTTGTTGTTCTTTTACATTCCCAGCTCAGATTAGGGTTTACAACAAAAAATGTCAACCGGCCGAAAACCGGAAAGTCCAAAGAAAATCGTCCGCAAACATATCAATCCGGACTCTCAGTACAAGTACAGCCAAATGTTACGATCAATCTCGATATTTTTAAAGAAGTGAGATTCCCGGCAGAGGTTCGGTTTGGAGTAGAAATCAAACCTTATGACATACTGGCTTTGCGTGCCGGGACAGCCAGCAACCCCAACCGATTCTCGGCAGGTTTTGGCATAAAAGTAAACCGGTTTACGATTGACTATGCTTTTTTTTCACATAACGACCTTGGATTCACACATCAAGCTTCGCTCTCTTTTGATTTTGGACGGAACGCAAAGGAGAAAAAGCCGGGAAGTCAACAAATTGCAACAGCCCCAAAACCCACCAAAGAAAGCGCACGACCTATTCAGGACAGAAAAATTAACATCAACGAAGCTTCACTAAAGGAGCTCATCACGTTACCCGGCGTGGGGAAGGCTTTAGCTCAAACGATTATCGATTACCGTATCCAACACGGTCCGTTCAAACAAATAGAGGATTTGTTACATGTTCCTGGGATTGGAGAAAAAAAGTTACAAAAACTCAAAAAAAATATCTTCATTGATCAAGTCGCTGAAAAATAAGCTCATCATCGTCAGCATCTTTTTTGCTTTTCCGGCTACACTATTCAGTCAAGAAACGGTTCAAGAAAAACTACTGGAAGAGCAAACGGAAAGTTCAGAACAATCCGAACTTTATGAGATCATTCAAAGCCTGAAAGAAAATCCCATCGATCTCAACTCAGCAAACCTTCACATGCTTGAAATTATCCCAGGATTCACCACAGGCATACGTCAAGCGATTATCAACTACCGGCAAAAAAATGGCCGTTTCCAATCGAAAACAGATTTACTCAATATCCCGGGCATGACCACAGAGTTGTATGAAGTTGTCCGCGACTTAGTCTTTATTAAGACAGCGCGCACCACGACGCTCAAACGCGTTCAACTAAACTGGCGAGTGCGTTTATCCGATCGCGTCGATCGTCCGAAAGGTTTTCGAGACGGCACATATGAAAGCTCGCCACAAAAAATTTACCAGAGGTTGACATTCAGCGTCACCAAAAACATTTCCGGGGGCGTGCTCTTGGAGAAGGACAGTGGCGAGAAGCGTCTTGACGATTTAAGACTTTTCTATGCAAAAATGCATCTGTCGGAAAAGCTTGATTTCTTGCTCGGTAACTATCACATTGAAACGGGGCAAGGTTTGGTACTCTGGGGACCGTACGGTTTCTCAAAAAGCGCCAATCCCATTTATCCGGTCAAAAAACGCGGCCGGGGGGTTCGGGGCTATTCAACCGTTGATGAAAACGCCGCGTTTACAGGGGGCGCGCTATCCTTTCAAACCGGAGCTGTGCATATACTCGCATTTGCCTCAAAAAGTAAATTAGACGCGACGCCAGCAACAAACGAAATCATGACAAGCTTGTTTCCTACCGGATTTCACCGAAACGCATCAGAAAAAAGTAAAAAAGATCGTGTAACAGAATCCGTAATTGGGGGCAGAATAAGGTATAGTACACTTATAGGGGCTTCGATAGGCGTTACTTATTATACATCATCGTTTGATAAAACCATTGACAGCCCAAATCTGCAGCGAAATCATTTCAGTTTTAGGGGGCACAAAAACAGTGTCGGTGGTTTTGATTGGCAGTGGCCACTTCGCAACGGACTTTTTTTCGGGGAAGCGGCCCGTTCCAGCAGCGGCGGTACCGCAGTTATCGCCGGCGTGCAATTTGATTTTGACAAAGTGCAGTTAGCCATCCTCTTTCGTGATTACAAAAAAGATTTTCATAACTTTCATGGCTTTGGCTTTGCAGATAGAAACGGAAAAACTCAAAATGAGCGTGGTTATTATACAGGACTACGCTATCGAATCACCCCGAGCACAACTGTCGCCGGATATTTCGACCTTTTTTCCCAACATTGGAGGACGTTTTTCAACCCCCTTCCGGGTGAAGGACGGGATTTTTTAAGTGAGGTTGAACAAAAATTCGGCAAGAAGATGACGCTGGCTCTACGCTATCGAGAAAATAAAGAGCTTCAATCTCAAACGTTTCGCGATAGCTTCGGGCGGGAAAAGAGAGAATTGGTCAGCGAGCACATCTCACGCTGGCGGCTTCAGCTTGATTACCGGATTTCAAAAACCCTGTCCTTGAGAAACAGGGTCGAATATTCACGATATTCTCATACAGGCTTAACACAAATCACGGCTCATAAAAAAGCAGGGGGCATTCTTTTG
>JBHHWX010000164.1:0-10899 GCA_046756745.1 bacterium
AGTGACACTTTCTTGCATTTTTTTATTCTCCAAAGTACAAGTCCTCTTGATGCCTCTCTATTAATAAGACAACAAATAAGTGTCTTTTTCTCTAATTGTTTCAAAAAAAGTAAAAAAGACAACTTGGATCAACTTTGACTTGTTATTACTATTCAGGCCTGAGAAGCTTCGGAGTGCAAAACTTTAGTTTTGCCCTGTTTCAATGAAAGCTGCAACGCTAAAGCGTTGCACTCCGATACCAACCACTAATTAATAATTAAGATCTTTTCACCATGACCGATGTAAAAAATCAAACAGCTCACATAAAAAATGGAAAGGTTCTCAGCATGAGAAAGCGAAGCGCCGGCATCGCTGTCGCCTTACTTTTTGTCAGTCATTTCAGTTGTGCCTCGATGAACAACACGGAAAAAGGCGCTATCATCGGTGCGACCTCCGGGGGCGTGATTGGCGGGGTGATAGGCAGGTCGGCAGGCAACACGGCTATCGGAACGATTTTAGGAGCCGCAGTCGGCGGAGCCGCCGGCGCGTATATCGGTCATTACATGGATAAACAAGCGGAAGAAATGCAGCGCGACATCGCGGGCGCTCAAATCGAACGCGTTGGTGAAGGCATCAAAATTACGTTCGATTCCGGACTTCTTTTTGATCTGAACAAAGCCAGACTGAAACCGGCCAGCAAAAAAAACTTAGCGAAACTTTCCAAAATTCTTAATAAATATAAGGACACCTCTATCTTGCTGGAAGGACACACCGACGCGACCGGTTCCGAAGAATACAATCTCAAACTCTCACAATTGCGGGCGCAAACGGTCTCAAACTATCTTGTGGCCTTAGGAGTCAATCCTCAGCGGTTCACCATCATGGGTTATGGCGAAACCCAACCCATTTCTTCAAACGAGACCATCCTGGGTCGGCAGGAAAATCGGCGTGTGGAAGTCGCTATTTTTGCCAACGAAAAGTTGAAAAAAATCGCAAAGTCGAGAAGGGGAGTTTAACGCCCGATTGCAAACAGATGGTGTTGGGCGCGAACATACATCGTCCCATCGGACATGGCTGGAGTCGCCATAATCCGCTCGCCTATTTCGTTGGAGCCAATGACTTCGAAGTCGGCTCCGGCTTTTACGACAAAAATATCCCCGTCTTCTCCCGAGAGGTAAATTTTCCCGTCTGCGGCGATTGGTGAAGCGCTGAACCCGCCGCCGCTATGGGATACTCGTTTACGGTAAACATCCTGACCGGTTCTCAGCTCATAACAATCAAACACACCGTGGTTGGCCAGAATGTAAAGATAACCGCCGTAGATCAACGGGGTCGGCATGTAGGGCCCTTTTCCACGGCTGCTCCAGACCACAAAGTCGTTTGAGGTTTCACCGGCCTTCAAAGTAATGTCACCAACGGCGCCCTGGCGGATGACGAAGATCGGTCTCTCCGGGCGCCGGCCACTTGCGACCACGATCAGATCTTCAAAAAAAACAGGCGTGGGAGCGGTGATTTTAGAGCTTCCTGAAAGTCGCCACAACTCCTCGCCGGTTTCCGGGTTGTATCCCTGTATGAGGTTCGGAGCGTTTGTGATCAGCTCGACCCGGTCCGTATTAGGATAAACGGTTGGGGTACACCACGACGGCAATTCATCGCGTTCACCCTTCCAGGCGGTTTCTCCGGTCTTGATGTCGCAGGCGAGTAGGAAGTCTTCGCCCTGTGTATCGCACTGCACGATCACCAGGTCTCGATAGATAATGGGCGAGCTGGCCGTGCCCCATTCATAGTCAGGAACATCGTAAGCGCCGAGGTTCAGACGGCCGATCTCCTTTTTCCAAATCAAATTTCCATCCATATCGTACGCGAACAGTCCTTCGGACCCGAACAACGCGATAATGTAACGTCCATCCGTAACCGGGGTCGAGTTGGCGTACGTGGCCTTAATATGGCGTTTGTCCTGGGGAACGCCTTCATGAGCCGTGCGCTGCCAAAGCACTGAACCGGATTTTTTGTCCAGACAATAGATCTGCCAACGGTGCCGGCTGCGATCTTTTGAAGCATCTCCTGAACCGTAAAGGCCGTGTTTAAATGTCGCGCCGGCAACGCTGCTGACAGCAGTAGTGACAAATATTTTGTTTTCCCAAATCACCGGGCTGGAATGCGCCAGACCGGGGATGAGACTTTGCCATTTGATATGTTCGCCGGTCTCGGCGTTCCAAGTATCCGGCAGATTTTGCCCGTCGGCAACTCCGGATGCATAAGGTCCGCGAAAAGAGGGCCAATTGCCGCCGCCTACTTTGCCGGGTCGAGCAGATTGTGCTCTGTTTTCTAAGGGCAAAATAAATGGTAAACAGAGACAAACGATCACGATCAAACGATTCATTATTTTTTTCTCCTCACCTGTTACTATTCTAACATGAATAATCCGCAAATTAGGGCAGTTTCTGTCATTCCGAACCCGTTTTCCAGGGTGAGGAATCTGACGGTGCAGGATTTAGCCTTTAAAAACAATGCCTTAAGTAGCAGCAACTGTCGTTCGCAGATTTCTCACCCGACAAAAAACGTCGGGATTCGAAATGACACTCTCCCTGGCCTCCAAAACTCAGTTCATCTCAGTTCACCACGCCATAATCCAACAACCATCCTGATATCAAACCTTTATAAAGGGATGAAAGCGCATTCATGTATTATTTTTGGTCGAAAACGCTTATTTTCAAAACATCGATGAGTTGATTCACATCACGCTGGTTATTGTATAGGTGTGGCGAAATGCGCATGGCGTCGCCTCGCAGACTGACGTAAACATTCTCTTCTGCAAGACGTGACAAGATCCCTTCCGGCAAGCCGCGAGGAAAACGCAGCCCTAAGATATGCCCTGCGTGTGCCGCCGGCGACGCAATCTGCAATCCGAGATTTTTCGCATCTTCAGCTAAATGTCCTGTCATCACCGACAGCGTTTCCTGGATGTGAGAAACCCGCCACTCATGGATTTGTTCCAATCCCGCGATAACCATCGGCATCAGTGTAAAGTTGCTGCGCTCACCGACGTCAAATCTGCGGGCGCCGGGCTGAAACTCATCGCGATAATGAACCAAGCCGGCGAAATTCTCACTGTCTTTTCGATTAAGCCAGTTGAATTCAATCGGCCGGGCAGACTGATAATCCGGATGGACATAAAGAAATCCCAGACTATAGGGACCCAAGAGCCACTTGTAGGCTGCCGTGACCAGGAAACTCGGGGACAGCTCTTTCACTGAAATTGGCAGCGCCCCGATCGACTGTGTTACATCTAAAACCAGGTCCGCACCGATCTGGCGGCATTTTGAACTAACCGCGTTTAAATCAATAAAGCTGCCATCGGTCCAGTGCACTTGCGGTAAAGCGGCCACCCGCGTGCGTTCGCTCATCGAGTCGAGAACCGCTTCGGTCCACGACCCCTTTGCCGGACGCTCCACTTGCACCATACGAGCGCCCGTACGTTTCACGATTTCCGACCAGGGATAATAATTAGAGGGGAACTGTTCGGCCAAGACCAAAATCTCCTCGCCTTCACGACAATGAAGATTCGCCGCGGCGACTGCCACCCCGTAACTGACCGACGGAATGATGGCGACATCGCCGGCGTCGGCCTGGATAAGCTCAGCGAACAGGCGCCGCGCGTGTTCCGACTCCGCAAAAAAATCGTCCGGACCAACTTGCCAGGGATGGCTTTTGCGCTCAACTCCCCGGAAACCGGCCTCCCGAACGGAATTCAAAAGCGGCGAAAGGTAGGCGCAGTTGAAATAAGCGACATTATCCGGGATATCGAAAAGGTGTCTTTGGCATGGAATCATATTATTTTCTACTATGCAGGGATTAACCGTAAACAGTTTGAGGCTGTCATGATGCGACGAGCTGGTACCCGGATATCGAGTGACCAACGATTTTGGCTGAGATTCATTGGTTTCAAAAATTCTTCCAATAAAATTTCCCCTGGATGCAGAGGAGACATTTTTTTAGCATCCATAACAAACTTCTCCTAGTGATAATCAACTATTTCACCATCATAAGCATCATTTTCGCTTAATCAAACGCAAAACGCACGCTCCACAAAGTTAAAATTTCGCCGAGATTCATAAAAAGTGAGTTTGGACATTTCTGAGAAATCGTTGCACGATACCAGAGGATACGACGAAAAAGTAAAAACTTCAAGGAGAATTTAGGGAACTGCGTAATGGGTCAGTTACAGGGGTGTCATGCAGGCATCTTGCCTGCAAGGTTGGAAGTGAACTTTTCTCTGATTAACTCTTTAAAAATAAGTAACCTCCCTTTTTTCGTACACAAAATGATTGGGCAAACATATGGAGAAACCAGTCAAACCAAAGAAACAATGCGTTTCCACTTTACTTTTGCTTAGCGTGGTTTTAGCCGCAATCACTGGGCTCACGAATTGCGAACAGAATGCCAACCTGATGTAGCAACCTACGGTAGACTGCGGCGAGGTCCTCTTTGCCGACAGCCTGTTTGCCGGGCGCACCAAAGTGGTCTGTCGAGACAGTACACTCCGCAGCGCCCTTGACAATTGTCCGCGTGTGGGCCTTTTTTTAGTCCCATTCACCGAATCCAGCGTTGAGGAGCTGGCGTCGATTGACGCCCAGGTTCGTGCCGTGCTGCAGCAGCATGGCGTAGAGCGCATCCGGCTGGCGTTTCCCAATTTCAATCCTGCGGACACCTTAAAAGTGACGCCAGATGGCCGCACCATAAAATACAACGTGGCCAATGTCTTTGTGTTGCGACTCGCACAAGCCAACGACCGCCGAGCCTTGATTAAGAAACTCACTGAACTCCCCGGCGTGGTCTATGCTGAACCGAACATCAAGATCGTGAATCGGGGTTCCTTGCTCCCAACCGATCCGAGCTTTCTTCTGCAGTGGAATATGGAGAATTCGAATGATACTGATAGCGATACAATCGCAGCCTGGGGCATCCACACCGGAAGTGCAAATGACATCATTGGCATCGTCGATGACGGCAACGTCATGACGCCCTCGAACCCGCACAGCGAGTTTAGCGGCCGGGTGATTTATGGCGACGCCACCCCGGTTATCAAACTCGACGGAACCGGCTTATCCCATGCGGCCCTGGTCGCCGGTATCCTAAATGTTGCAGCCACCACGAAGCTTGATGAAAAGGCGGATTACTCTTTACCCAAACCTTTCGTCGATGTGGCGGCGCCGGGCGGCGACGGCTCACCCGACGATGAAGAAAACATCTTGAGCGCTACTTTTACCGTTCTTCAGTTCCCTAACGTGGAAGCCGTAAATCCCAAATAAATCTCAAACGACAAATCACAATGAACAAAACACCAGTCTCGGGTTAGGGCTTTTTGGCAATCCGCATCGTCTTTCCCGCTTTTGCAAAGATACAAGTGTTTTTTCTTAAATGTAAGAAAGCTTCTGTTTTCGAAATCAGTCCATCAATGGTGTTTGATTCGTAAGTTCTTTTTATTAAATGAGTAAGCGAGTGTAAATATGAGGGATTCATTCTAGGATTCATGGCACATGATTTGCTTGACCAGATGAGAACCACTACCCCATTTCCTGTAATCCCGAAATAGTGATTGCGTGCCTGCACCCGGAACCGGAGAAGGTTACATCTTTCTTACGTCTCACGTTTGCCGTTTCACTTTGCGGCTTTGCCCCGCTTGCAATAATGCAGGTTAATCACTAAAAAAAATTGTCACCTATGAAAAAAAGATTGCTTTTTATTGTATTTATTATTACACTAATCGTACTATTTTTGCGGTCTCCCGTTGGTTTAAACGCCCAAGTGAGAAAACTAACCAGAGTTTATCTCACGAGCCTACTGCAAGCGAAGGAGCTGATCGAATATGATTTGGATCTCGCTTCCCACCGTATCCGGCGTTATGCGGATGTCGTCATAACTGAAGAAGAAGAGAGGTTTTTGCTGCAAAGGGGGTTTGCATTGGAAACTTTAGTTGATGATCTGAAACGCTCATTTCAAGACCGGTTTGCTGCGCGAACCGATATGGGGGAGTACCACACCTACCAAGAAATGATCGAAGAATTGCTGAATATTTCTAACAGTTATCCTGCCATTACGATGTTGAACAGCATTGGCCAAAGTATTGAGGGGCGTGAGATTTGGGCGATGAAAGTTTCCGACAATCCTACCTTTGAAGATGGCGATGAGCCGGACTTATTATACATGGCCAATATGCACGCCAGAGAAGTTGTCACGCCCGAGGTGGTTCTCTATCTTCTTCATCATCTGGTTGAAAATTACGGCACGGATTCAACGGTGA
This sequence comes from bacterium, assembly GCA_046756745.1. Classification (GTDB taxonomy): domain Bacteria; phylum Zhuqueibacterota; class Zhuqueibacteria; order Oceanimicrobiales; family Oceanimicrobiaceae; genus JBHHWX01. Next base: position 6,284 of record JBHHWX010000164.1, read on the forward strand.
CCGACCTGGTGGATAATCGTGAATTCTGGCTTATTCCCACGCAGAATCCCGATGGACATGTTTATGTGGAGCAAGTAGACCCTTGGTGGCGCAAGAACCGGCGCGACAATGGCGGGGGGATTTACGGCGTGGATCTTAATCGTAATTATGGCTACCAATGGGGTTACGACGATATCGGATCGAGTCCCAATCCCTGGAGCCAAACGTATCGCGGCACGGGTCCTTTTTCCGAACCTGAGAGCCAAGCCATACGCCAGTTGTGTTTGACACACAGCTTTGTGGTGGCTCTGTCCTTTCACAGCTATGGCCGGCTGTGGCTTTTCCCCTGGGGTTATATTCCAGAAAATACACCCCATCATGACGTCTTCTTAGAATTAGCCAACAAAAGCGTGGCTTTTAACGGCTATACCCCGGGAAACCCGGCGAGCGGGACTATCTACATTACAAATGGGGGTACGGACGATTATTTCTACGGCGAACAGGTGGAAAAGGATATCATGTTCGGTTTTACTCCCGAAGTTGCGGATGAGTTCTGGCCGCCTGAAGATCAGATTCCGGCCTTAAGTGAGGAAAATTTAGGCCCGAGTCTTTATCTCGCACAGATTGCCCCAATTCTTGAAGACAATCCCTGGAGATTGTTGCCACCGGCAACCCCGGTACTTGACCCGATCACGGAAATTGAGGACGATACGTACTTGTTGAGCTGGACAATTGACGACGATCCCAACAACCCGGCAGTCTTGTACCAATTGGATGAGCTTACCGGTTTTACAGTGATAACAGATGACGCGGAATCTGGCGACTCAAATTGGGATTTCGAGCGATTTTCCGTTTCTGAGGCGCGTTACTATAGCAGTTCTCATAGTTTCTACTCTGGCCAGGGCGACAATCTGGACGGAAACATGACGACAACTTTCCCCATGATAGTTGAACAGGAGAGCGAGCTCACTTTTTGGACCTGGTACGATATTGAAAATCATTGGGATTATGCCTACCTGGAAATTTCTTCGGACGGCGGAGACACTTTTATCTCTATTCCCGGCAACATCACGACGAACAGCAACCCGAATGGCATGAATCTTGGCAATGGCATTACCGGTTCGTCAGGGAGTTGGCTGCAAGGGGTTTTCGATTTGAGCGGTTTTGCCGGCGAGACTCTTCTTGTTCGCTTCAGATACGTGACTGATGGTTTTATCAGCAGGGAAGGCTTTTATGCCGATGATATTTTCCCAGTACCGATATTTGAAAACAGTCTCACGCTTGCTGACGATCTCACCGAAACGAATTTCACAGTCAGCGGTCAGGAAAGCGGCGTCTATTTCTACCGGGCGCGGGCTCGAGATCAGGAAGAGCAATGGGGAGCTTGGAGTCCTTTGGAAGATGTGGTCGTAGAGTCCGGCTCCGTTACGTTCGAGTTTCCGCAGCCTGGCTGGTATTTAATTTCTCTCCCGGTATCCCCTCAAGATAACAGCGTCGATACTCTCTTTCCGAGCGCAATCGCGGCCTTTGGGTGGGACGCCGAGGCTTTAGCATACTTAGCGGTAGATAATCTCGAAACGACAAAGGGTTACTGGATACTTATCCCATCGCAAACAAGCGCCACGGTTGCGGGTCAGCCGTTAAGTGAATACAGCGCTCATTATATCCCGGGCTGGCATCTCATTGGCTCCGTCCGCGAATCTGTAGATTTCAGTCATCCTGATGACGATCCCGCGGGGTCGATTATCGCGTCCTTTGGCTGGGAGTCCACGCAGATGCATTATTATTCCATTTATCCGGTTCCGCCTGGTACAGGTGTTTTGGAATCGAAAGAGGGATTCTGGCTTGCAGTGGCTCAAGAATGTGATTTGACCATCGGAGGCGCATCCCAGGTTGCGGTTGCCGCCTCATTTCACAGCGTCAAAAGTCAAAATTTCGGCAAACAGTTCGGTTTACACCCGCCCACTTTTCCAAAAGTTTCGGATTTCGTCAGCGACCAATTCCAGCGCCGTCCCAAAACCTTTCAGTTGTCCCAGAACTACCCTAATCCTTTTAACCCGCAGACAGTGATTGAATACCAATTGCCAGAGGCAGGATGGGTAAGTTTGAAGATATATAATGTGCTCGGCGAAACCGTGCGGACCTTGGTCAATGAAAACCAATCAGCGCACACCTACAGATGGGTATGGGATGGGAAAAGTGATGCCGGGCTGTCGCTGCCATCGGGAGTTTATCTCTACCGGATTGAAACCGGTAAATTTGTCGCTCATCGCACATTAATCTTGTTGAGATAAGGACCCTATTGAGAATACGATAAATGAAGGCTAAAATTGGTCTCTTGGTTATCATGTCCATCTTTTTCCTGACGGGAGTTTCTTTGCAGGCTCAGGATTCACCCTCTAGCCAAAACTGGCAAGTCAAAATACAGGTTCTCAATGGAAACTCGACGAAGGAGCTTGTTTTTGGCGTGCACCCGGACGCTTCAGATGTCTATGATGTCGACATCGATGAAGTCGCCCCGCCTCCGGGTTTCCAGTTCTTCACTGCTTTTAATATCCCCGGTTTTCCGAGTCAAGTGACGAAAGACCTGCGCGCCGAATCCGATTCCAGCCATGTCTGGACGCTTGCGATTTTAAACAGCGGTGGGACAACCAGTGACATCTGTTGGGGCGATACGTCATTCTTTGTCGATGGGGTTCCGCTCGGAAGTTTTTCCATAAACGAAATCGATATGTTATCGGATAGCTGTTTGCAAGTTACCGGCGATCAAGAGGTCGTGATCACTTTTGTAAAGGCGCAACCGCTGAGCGTAACATCTCCCGACGATATTGAATCTGTTCCCAAAGGATTTGGGATCTCCCAAAATTATCCAAATCCTCTTGTGGTTGGAACAGATGGGCATGGCATAGGAACAGTGATTGAATTTCAGATATCTGTGGAAAATGACGTCACCGTACAAATCTATAATGTTCTCGGGCAAAAAATACGTACGTTATTTGATAAGAAAATGGCAAAGGGCACATATGAAATTAACTGGGATGGACGAGACGAAGTGGGCCGTCCGCTTCCGCAGGGATTGTATATTTTATTCATGCGGGCCGGCGCTTTCACCGATTCTCGAAAAATTATGCTTTTAAAATAGTTCTTTGGAGGATATTTACAGAAGAGACAATTTCTCTTACGCATTCATAGTTTAGTGTGGTTAGATTCTAAATAATTCGATACACGAATGCTCAATGTTAATTGTCTGATGCTCCCGATACTTCCACTTATTTCTTAAACTTTCCGCTACCGACTGCGAAATTAGCTTACTCCACGCGGCACCGAAAAAAATACTGCGCTATGTAAAATCAACTTCTTGGGGGGAACTTTTCTCACGTTAACTTAACGTGTGGCAATTCCACGAGTCCTCCTGCTAAGTAGATTTTGAACCGGATTTCACTCTGGCACCTTGATTTTGAACACTTAAATTCAATGAGTAATTAATAAAATTATGTGTTTATCATTATTTGTCTACGAGGAGGTTACAATGAAATCGCGAAGACTTCAATTAGGTTTATCTACCTTATTTCTTTGCTTTTTTTCTGTTTTTATGGTGGGTGCGCTTTATGGGCAAAGTACAGCCGAGTGGACTGTGCCTATTACGGTAGTCGATGGCGCAGCTCCAAAAGAACTTGAATTCGGAACTCGAGTTGGCGCATCGGACGGATTTGATGCCGGAATAGATATGGTAGGCCCACCAGCGGGTTTTACTTTTGAGGCAGTATTCAAGATATCTGGCCCCCCCATTTTTTCTCGCCTTCTCAAGGACTTTCGAGACACCGAGAAATCTCCTAATTCTTGGACGTTACACCTTGGAAATGTCTTCGATGCCATCACCGGAGATCCATTGACTGTTACCATTAGCTGGGATGCGAGCGGCTTTCCGGCTGGAGGGGACGTGACTATCTCTCACGCCCAAATCGGAACTGTCGACATGCTTTCTCAGTCAAGTGTCGAAGTCGTTGGTCCTGACAATATCGTTTTAACGATCAATTATAATGCGCCTCCGGTCGTCCCGATTCCAAGTATTAGCATCAGTGATGAGACCGAGAACGAAGATTCAGGCACTACAAGCTTCACGGTTTCTCTTTCTGAAGCAACAACTGTGGACGTCAGTGTGGACTTTACCACCACCGATGGCACAGCCGGCGCGCCTGACGATTACACCGCCACGAGTGGTACGTTAACCATTTTGGCTGGCAACACCACCGGCACCATCGATGTCACTCTTATCGACGATACCCTGGATGAAGATGCTGAGACCTTCATGGTTGATTTGAGCAACCCGGTGAATGGGACGATTGCGGATAACCAGGGTTTGGGCACTATCATTGATAATGATCCGGAGCCGACGATCTCGATCAGTGATGAGACCGAGAACGAAGATGTGGGGACCATGAGCTTCACCGTGAGTCTTTCTGCGGCAAGTTCTAAGGATGTCAGCGTGGACTTTACCACCACCGACGGCACGGCCGGTGCGCCTGATGATTACACCGCCACGAGCGGTACGTTAACCATTTTGGCTGGCAGCACAACCGGGACCATCGATGTCACTCTTATCGACGATGCTCTGGATGAAGATGCTGAGACCTTCA
>JBHHWX010000165.1:0-10880 GCA_046756745.1 bacterium
GCTGGTGATTATCGAACGTAAACAAGAGCTTGATACGCTTCGCGGATTGCTTTCCCGGCATCCGGTTGTTGGAATTGTCGGGGCGCGCCAGGTAGGTAAAACAACTTTAGCGCGGCAGTTGGCGTCAGATACTCAAGCGACCGTTACACACTTCGATTTGGAGAACCCGGAAGACCTCGCCCGGCTGCACGATCCCATGCTTGCCCTTAAGGACTTGCAGGGCGTTCATTTTCTTGTCTCATATACGCTACCTATTTTAGGCTTCTTACGGCTTTCTGTAAAATTTCAACGGGATGCAGGGCGGTTTTTCCCGTACCGTGTTTAATTTGATGGCGGCAGCTAAACCCGCTCGCCGCAATCAGGGTATCGGGACTTTGTTTTCTCACTGCCGGCAGAAGCCGCCGCTCCCCCATCTGCATGGAGATTTCATAATGTTCGCTCTCATAACCAAAGGCCCCGGCCATGCCGCAGCAGCCCGAATCGACTTCTTCAACGGTGTAATTGTTAGGTAACGACAACATTTTTAAAACCGCCTCGGTCCCGATCAGAGACTTTTGAAAACAATGTCCGTGCAAAAGAATGTGTCGCGGCGTTTCTGAAAAATCGATCCGAAGGTCTCCTTTTTTCGCATATTCCATGAGGAACTCCTCGATCATATAACTGTTTTTCGCCACCAATTTCGCACTTTCATCACCGGGCAGCAGAGACATGACCTCATCACGCAAAGTGAACAGGCAGCTCGGCTCTAACCCGATGACCGGCAGGCCTTGCTGCACATAGGATTTCAGCGTATTCACGGTATTTTGAGCCGCGGCCTTGGCTTTATGAAAGAGACCTTTGGAAATCATCGGCCGGCCGCAGCACGTGGGGGGCGGCAGGAGAAGTTCAAAACCGGCTGCTTCGAGCAGCTCCACGGCGGCGATCAGCACCTGCGGCTCATGGTAGGTATTAAAGGTATCGCTGAACAACACCACCTGCTGGCGTTCTCCGGTTGCTCGATGTGAGTTGTCGCGCTCTTGAAACCAATTTGGAAAAGGCTGCTTGGCGAGCTCCGGCAAGTCGCGATACTTCGAGATTCCTAGGAACGAATCCAGCATCGCCCTGGCCGGTCGAAACGAGCTCATCCAATTCACAAATCCCGCAGGCGTGCCGCTGCTCAATCGACTCCACTTTGCACTCCCGGCAAAAAGTCTGGTGCGCAGGGGGACCCGCTTCTTCTCATAATATTGAGCTAAAAATTCGAACTTGATTTTCGCCATATCGACTGATGAGGGACACTCTGCCTTGCAGGCTTTGCATTCGATGCACAAGTCCATGACTTCAAACATGCGCTTGCTGGTCAATTCATCCGGCTTGAGTTTTCCGGAAATGGCCGCTCGTAAAGCATTGGCCCTGCCGCGTGTGCTGTGCTCTTCCTCACGGGTCGCCATAAAGCTCGGGCACATGGTTCCGGTTGTGGTTTTGCGGCAAATTCCGGCGCCGTTACACATTTCCACTGCCCGCTGAAAGCCTTCATTCTCACTGAAGTCATACTTTTCGCGAATCTGAATCACGGAATAGCCGGGGCCGTAACGCAAATGTTTTCTCATATCCTCGGCGTCAACGACGATCCCGGGGTTGAAAATATTGTCGGGGTCAAATAGTCTTTTTGTCTTTTTGAACAGACCGTACAGCTCCTTGCCGAAAAACTGTTCATTGAGCCAGCTTCGTGCGCGGCCATCGCCATGCTCGCTCGAAAGAGCGCCGCCGTAACGTCCCAAAAGCTCCACAGCAAAGCGGCTGATCCTGGGCAGTTTCTCTACTTCGCTGGCAATTTTGGCGTTAATAAACGGGCGGATGTGCAAGCAGCCAGCGCTCGCATGCGCATAATACGCGACTTTCGTTCCTAAATCGTTACAGAATTTCTCAATTTGGAGGACATAATCGGCGAGATGTTCAGGTGGAACCGCGGCGTCTTCGATGAACGGAATGGGTTTGTAATCGCCTTTGATGCTCATGAGCAGACCCAGCCCGACTTTTCGCACATCCCACACGTTTTGCTGCCGTTTGGGAGCGAAAGCAGGGACTAACTCGGCTCGCACCCCACGTCGTCTTAAGTGCGCCTCGAGAGCGGCCACTTTACTTTTGAGCTCGGTCTCGCTCTTTCCGTAGAATTCCGTAATGAGCAGGCAATTGGGATTCCCTTGAATAAACGTTTGCAGTAACCGGGCATAAGCGGGCACCTTGCGGCACAAGGTTATCGCGAAGTTGTCGAGCAGCTCTACAGCAGACGGCTCTGTTTCCAAGATGACGGGCGTTGCACTGAGCGCCTCGTAGAGACTTTTAAAATGCACGATCGCCAGAGCGGTCTTTGTGGGGCGAGGGACTAAATTCAGCTTAATTTCATGCATCACCGCCAGGGTACCCTCTGAGCCGCAGATGAGCTTGGCAAGATTAAAACCGGACTGCTGGGGATATTTGAAAGAGGGTCCCGGCACGAAACGGTCGAGATTATACCCGCCGCAACGCCGCCAATGCCTCGGCGTGGCCGTGCGGATCATCTCAGCGTGCGCTGTCGTCAGAGCGTGCACTTCGGTATACAGCCTCCCCTCGAGTCCGGACTGCTTTTGTTTCTGTTTAAGCATCTCAGGGTGGAAAGCCCGGAAATGGGCCGAACAGCCGTCGCTGAGAAAAACCTGTGTTTCCAAAACGTGGTCAGCAGTCATCCCGTAAAGGATAGAATGGGCGCCGGTCGAGTTGTTGCCGACAATCCCTCCCAGAGCTGCCCGGTTGCTGCTGGCAGGGTCCGGCCCAAATTGCAACCCGAACGATTGCAGGCGCTGGTTGAGAATGTCCAGCACGATTCCCGGCTGCACACAAACCCACTTCTCCTCGATATTGACTTCGAGCAGCTTATCCAAATGACGGGTCATGTCGATGACAACCGCCTCGTTGACGGCCTGCCCTGCAAGACTGCTGCCCCCGGCTCTCGGCAGGAGTGGAATTTGATACTCGGCGGCTAATTCCACAGCCGCATGCACGTCCTCCGTGGAACGCGGGAGAACAACCCCATACGGCATGATTTGGTAAATACTGGCATCTGTGCTGTAAAGGATACGTGTATACTCGTCGGTTCTGACGTCGCCGGCGATCCGCTTTTTGAGCTGGTTAAAGTACTCCTGTAGTGCAGTATTGGGATTCATAGGTCAAATATAAGTTAAAGTTAAATTTAAAGTAAAGTAAAATATTTTCATGCCGGGAAGGTGTATGCTAACTTTTTACGCCTACTATAGCTAAATTGGTCTTTCAGCCCGATTCATTAAAACGGATAAGTGGATGACAAAAAGCTGGATTTTATTTGAGAATTTTCTTACATTATGTTTTAACCAAGCGACTGAATCGAGCCCACTAATTGTAAAACAGATGATGAATCATCGCCACCCACAAATTCTCAATCGCCGGCAGACCGCGCTGCTTATCGTTGACGTTCAGACCAAGATCAATGCGGTGATGTTTCAAGGTCCGACCGTTGTGCAAAACGCCGTTAAATTGATCAAAGCCGCTAAAATCGTGCACGTGCCTATTCTCATTACGGAGCAATATCCACAAGGCTTGGGGGCGACCGAGCCTGAAATTGCTGAGGCGCTGGAAGCAATCACACCGACTCAAAAAATGACCTTTAGCTGCTGTGGGTCAAAGGAATTCCTCGATGACGTGCAGAACAGGGAGATAATGCAGGTCGTGGTTACTGGCATCGAAACCCATGTTTGTGTCCAACAGACCGTGCTGGATTTGTTAGCACATGGCTTTCAGGTTCACGTTCCGAAAGACGTTGTCTCCTCTCGCAAAGAGCTCGATCATGAGACTGCGCTGAATCGTATGGGTAATTCCGGAGCGGTTCTGACTTCGCTTGAATCCGTACTTTTTGAATTGTTGGAAAAAGCCGGCACTCCGGAATTCAAAGAAGTGACGAAATTAATCAAATAACGCCCCTCTCACCCCTTAGGCGCTTAGCGCCGTACATCGACAAAACTTTGCCGATGTTGTTGATTGTTAATCTCTAATTTGAGAAGTCGAGACTTGAAAAATCGCACATCGTAGATCGCATATCGTAAATTGACTATTTTCGAGTCCAGGTTCAGAACCTGATATACGATATATGATTTACGATCTACCGTCAGCAATTTTCTCTTTTCGGTTTGACAATTGCTCCGAAGGGGCCAGGTCGTCCGAGAGAAGTTGCGGACGACACCTAAAATACAAGTTTGATCTTGATCTCTATGTAAAATTTCACTATATTTCATTTTAGTAATTTAGGGATTGCTGAAGTTTAAGGAAATTCTACCATTCTCTCTCTTATGAATCAACACTTTTACCTCCCCCCACCTTGAACGACCATATTTTTTTTGCGATTCAATCGTGAGGAGTAGCAATGAATAAAAAAGACAGTGTCACTGAACGTAAACTCGTTGTTTCAGTTGTTCTACGGGCTGTGAAGGATTATGTTGATGGACACAATCCGTACAAAATTGGCCAGTTAAAGTCAAAAGGCTTGGATCACGAACTTAGCCAATTGCAGAAGAATTGTAAAAGCGCAAAGTTTTGGTTGTATGAGGAAAGAAACTCCGATTATATTTTTTCTTTTGAAAAGTGTTGCGAAATTATTTCGGTGAGTCCCGAGCGTATCCGACGTGGATTGAGACAGCTTATTCAGACACGGACCGCCCTTCCAAGACGCAAAATGCTGTTTAAATAAGGCGAGACCCATTTATTCTCAAAGATATCGAAAACTACCAATTCCTTCCACTATCCACACTAACTTGAAACTTAAGTGAGTCTGTCCGGACCGGGTCGTTCTCAGGTTGTATGCCTAAGGAAATCACAAATGGCCGAGGCTTTGACACTCAAAGAGATTTTGAAGACATTCACCAGGGAAGGGGAGCTTTATTTCAAGAACGAAGATCAAAGCCTAACCTGTTTTGCATGTGGCCACAGGTGCTTGATAAAGGATGGCCGTGAGGGAATTTGTAAAGTCCGTTTCAATGAAGGGGGCAAGCTTTTTGTCCCAGCCGGATACGCCGCCGGAGTACAATGTGACCCTACAGAGAAAAAACCTTTTTATCATGCCTTCCCCGGATCGCTGGCAGTCACTTTTGGTATGCTGGGTTGTGATTATCACTGCGCTTACTGTCAAAATTGGGTGACTTCGCAAGCTTTACGTGACCCGCGCGCTGCTGTGCCTCCCCGGAAAATTCGTCCTTCGGATTTGATCGCTTTAGGAAAAAGGGCCCAGGCCAAACTCATGGTCAGCAGTTATAATGAACCCCTGATCACAAGTGAGTGGGCTGTAGAAATTTTTGCGGCGGCTAGGAACGAGGGCTTTGTCACGGGTTTTGTTTCTAACGGCAACGCAACGCCCGAGGTTTTAGATTATATCCGTCCTTTCACGGATCTTTACAAAATCGATTTGAAATCTTTTTGCGATAGGAGTTACCGCAAACTCGGCGGCGTCTTGCAAAACGTTTTAGAGGCAATCGACAGGGTTTATCAAAGGGGTTTTTGGCTTGAAATTGTCACCTTAATTGTGCCAGGGTTCAACGACTCGAGTGCGGAGCTCAGGTCCATCGCCCGCTTTTTAGTCGGAATTTCAGCGGATATCCCCTGGCATGTCACCGCTTTCCACCAGGATTATAACATGCACGACCCTGCTAATACATCAGCAGAGACGCTGATCCGGGCGGTAGAAATTGGTTATGAAGCCGGTTTACATTTTGTTTATGCCGGCAATTTGCCAGGGCTGGTGGGGAGGTACGAAAACACCTATTGTCCGGATTGCAAAACAGAGCTGATCACGCGTAACGGTTATCACATCGCTCAGAATAGAATTGTTCAAGGCAAATGTTACAGATGTCAAAAGCTCATACCGGGTCGATGGAATTCTGAAATGGTGGTGAAAGCATGAAACAAACGACGTTGCCTAAAGTTGATTTATCCACTCCGGAATATGTGACCGCTGTTTCCCATTTCTACCGGGCAGAAATGAACCGCGCAAACGTTTGGCGTATGCGGTTAGATGTCACGACGAATTGGGCGATCGTGACCACGGCAGCATTTCTCTCTTTTGGCTTTGGGCATAAGGACATTCCACATTTTGTTATTATCATGGCGACAATCTTTGTTTTCTTTTTTCTTATCATCGAGGCTCGTCGTTACAAGTACTTCGACCTTTGGCGCTGGCGGGTTGTTTTGCTCAATGAAAATTTCTACGCACTGGTTTTCGCCCCCCACAAAAAACCGCTGTTAGAAAACTGGCCTGAGCTGTTGAGCGCCGACCTGCAGCACTCGCGTTTCAAAATTAGTTTCACAGAAGCCTTTGGGCGCCGGCTGCGAAGGAACTATAGTTGGATTTTCGCCGTTCTCGCAATTTGCTGGATAACGAAAATTTCAATTCATCCTCTGCCCGTTGCAAATTTTGGAGAATTTGTTCAGAGAGCGGCCATTTTCCATCTCGTGTCCGGCTGGCTGGTTATTGCCATCGGGGTTATTTTCAATACGGCTTTGCTCATCATTGCTTTCGTGACCTTGCGAGCGCGGGAAGAGGTTGTCAGAATTTACCCGGCTAAAAAGAGCAAGATAAAACTCAGCAATTTTTAGGGTCGGATAATCACTTGGACATTTTCATTCATTTCGTGAAAAAACTCCTTTACTACACAAGCGTTTTGCTTCTTGGTTTTGGGGTGCTCTTTTCGCCTTTAACGGCTCAAGTTCAATCTCCTGAAGAGTTTGTCGGGTTTAAGATTGGCCAGGACGGCAAACTTTTTGGCTGGCAGACGGTTGTCGACTATTTCTGGGAGCTGCATTCTTCCTCTGACCGCGTTACGGTAAAAGAATTGGGAAAAACCACGCTCGGTCAACCTTTCATCATGGCCGTCATCTCATCCTCTTTCAATCTCAGGAACTTAGCCAAGTTCACAAATTTGCAAAAGCAGGCAGCGAATCCCCGGCATCTGAGCGAGCAAGATGCCCGGCTTTTAGCTCGAAAGAACAAAGCCGTGGTGATGGTGACGTTGAATATCCACTCAACTGAAATCGCCTCCAGCCAAGAATCTATCGAGCTTGCCTATCGTCTTGCTACTGATCATTCCGATAGGACAAAGCGCATCCTCGACAATGTGATTATTTTGCTCATCCCTTCCATGAATCCGGATGGCATGCAGCGGGTCGTGGACTGGTACCGGCAATACGTCGACACCGAATTTGAAGGCAGCCCGCTGCCGTATCTGTATCATCATTATGCGGGTCATGACAACAACCGCGACTGGTTCATGATGCGTCTCAAGGAAACACGTCTGGTTTCGGAGCAGATCTATCACGAGTGGTTTCCGCACCTCATTTACGATCAGCATCAAATGCGCACAGAGAGCGCACGTTTGTTTTTACCGCCCTATGCCGATCCGGTCAATCCGAATCTGCACCCGCTTTTGTTAGCCCAAATGAACAAGTTCGGCAAGCACATCGTCAGCGAGCTGCAAGCGCAGAATTATCGCGGCATTGTGACGGATGCGTTTTACACAGCTTGGTGGGAAGGCACTTCTGTGATGACGCCCTGGTGGCACAACATGCTCGGCATTCTTTCCGAAGTGGCCAGCGTGCACATTGCGACGCCGCTGTACTTCCCCAAAGGCAGCTTGCGGGCCGGGCGGCGCGGACTGCCGCAGTACAACCAGCGTATGAATTTCTTGGATCCCTGGCCCGGCGGCTGGTGGCGGCTGCGCGATATCATCGACTACGAATTGGCCATCACTTTTTCTCTCCTCGATTTAGCGGCTCAGGAAAAGGAGACTCTGATTTACAACTTCTGCAAGATGAATTTGGACGCTATCGAAAAGGGCAAATCCGAGCCGCCATACGCGTTTGTGGTACCCGCGTCGCAGCATGACCCGGTTACCGCGGCTCAGATGATCGATATCTTGATGCAAGGCGGGGTTGAGGGTCACCAAGCGACCGGTGATTTCTTCGCCGGCAATCTCCGGTTCGAAAAAGGGTCTTACGTTCTTTTGCTTTCCCAGCCGTTTCGACCGTATTTGAAAGACATGCTGGAGAGACAAACCTATCCTGATTTACGGGATTATCCGGGCGGTCCGCCAATCCGGCCGTATGACATGACGGGCTGGACCCTGCCTTTGATGATGGGGGTAAAAGCCGTGCAAGTTGACGAGCCTTTTGAAGCGGATTTGGAGCGCGTCGAATCGATAACCTATCCAACCGGGCGACTTTTTGAAAACCCCAAAGGAGGGTACTTCATCAGCCACAAAAGCAATCAAAGTTTTATGCTGGTGAATCGTTTGCTGGTGCAAAAGAAAAAAGTGTTTTGGCTCAAAGATGAAATCGAAATTGACGGGCTGACATTTCAGCCGGGCGCCGTTTATATCCCCTTTAAAGAAATCAAGCCGGAGCACATGGAGTTGTTAGCGCAGCAGTTCTCCTTGAAGGTGTTCCAAAGCACACAAAGTGTAAAGGGGAAAGAGGCTTATCGCCTCAAAAATTTTAGGTTGGGGCTGTATCAACCTTTTACAGCGAACATGGACGAGGGCTGGACGCGATATGTGCTCGACCGGTTTGATTTTCGTTTCAAATCCCTCTACAACACCAATTTGAAAAAAAGCGGTTTTAAAAGCGATTTTGACGTCATCATCATCCCGGACATGAGTCAAAAAGATATCCTGCAAGGCAGGCAGGAACAAAAGGCAGATATCTACACGCCGAAGCTGCCGCCGCAGTACCGGGGGGGCATCACGAAGGACGGGGTGACGCACTTGCGTGAATTTGTGGAAGAAGGCGGAACCCTGATAACGCTCGACAGCGCCTGCGATTTTGCGATCGAGCAATTCGGCTTGCCCGTGCAGAATGTTTTAAAAAACGTAAACGCCGCCGAGTTTTTTTGTCCCGGCTCGCTATTGCACATTGAAGTCGACCAGTCGGAACCGGTGGCATACGGCATGCCTTCGCAAGCCGCGGCCATGTTTGTCAACAGTCCCGCTTTGCGTCCGTTGCATTGGCGCCAGCGCACCGGGGTTCCGGCCTCTTACCCGGCCTCCAATCCTTTGTTGAGCGGCTGGATTTTAGGGGCAGAAAAATTGCAGGGTCTGGCCGCGGTGCTCGATATTCCTATGGGGAAAGGCCGGGTTATTTTGATCGGCTTTCGGGCGCAGCACCGGGCGCAAACCCCGGGGACGTATAAATTCCTGCTGAATGCGATTCATTTGGCGCAGGCAGAGGACGTTTTAATTGAGAGGTGACGTTCTTGTACCTCTACCAACAAAATAACCGCTACTTTGCACAAGTCGCCGATGATATAAAGGACATCGCTGAAGAAGAATTGCAGTCCCTGGGAGCAACAGAGACGAAACCGGCTTACCGGGGCATTTATTTCAGCGCAGACCCCAAAGCGCTTTACACTATCAACTTTCATTCCCGCCTGATTAACCGGGTTCTGGCGCCCTTGATATCATTTAATTGCCACTCTGATCGATATTTATATAAGAAGTCATCGGAAGTCCGGTGGGAAGACTTTCTGGACACGTCTCAGACATTTGCCGTCTTCGCGACGGTCTCTCACAGCGCGATTCGCCATTCACAATTCGCGGCTCTGCGTTTAAAAGACGCGGTCGTGGATCGCTTTAGAACCCGCACCGGGGATCGTCCGGCAATAAACCGGAAAGATCCCGACGTTTGGATAAACCTGCATATTCAAAATAATGAGGCGATAATCAGTCTCGACACCTCCGGGGGGTCTCTTCACAGGCGGGGCTATCGCAAGAAAACCGTACAGGCGCCGATGGTTGAAACCTTAGCGGCAGCGATCATTCGATATTCCGGCTGGGACGGCAGTGTACCCTTGACCGATCCTTTCTGTGGTTCCGGTACCTTGCTTTGTGAAGGCTATATGCGCGCCTCCCGTACACCGGCAGCGCTTTTGCGTACGAAATTTGGCTTTCAACGGCTTCCTGATTTCGATTCGATACTTTGGACTCAGGTCAAAAAAGCCGGCATACAAAAAATAATTCCCCTGTCAAAACAGGTCATTTCCGGAAGCGATATTTCTTCGGAGGCCATTGCGTCGTCGCGCCATAATTGCGCCGTGATCGACAAAGAGAATGTCATCACCATGACGCAGCAGGACGTCTTTACTATCGAAAAGATAGAAGGGCACACAATCGTCTGCAATCCTCCGTACGGAATCAGAATGGACAAACATGTTGACCTGGGCGGATTCTACAAAAGATTTGGTGATTTTCTCAAGCAGCGGTGTCGCGGCTCAACAGCCTATATATATTTTGGTGAGCGCAAATATATCAAGAACCTCGGCTTGAAACCATCGTGGAAGAAACCGCTTTCCAGCGGTGGGCTTGATGGCCGGTTGGCGATGTATGAGTTGTATTAACGCTGTGGAAAATTAACTTGGTAAATCTTAACGAAGAAAGGCAAAACGATTAAATTTAAGAAAATCCGCCCACAGAAACAGAAATCCCACAGAAATAAACCTTTAACGATTCGAATAGCTGAGTAAAAGGAAGACAGATAGCCGCTGTCTTCCTTTTTTTATTGAATCATTCGGATTTTACCATTGATTATGATAAAATTATTTGACACATTTGCCGTACCGTTGACAGCCGGCTGTCGATCCGTGGGATACGTTAGTTTTTTTGTAACTATTCAGACGTGAGAAGCTGTGGAGTGCAAAACTTTAGTTTTGCACTTTTTTGCACTGTTTCAATGAAAGCCGCAACGCTAAAGCGTTGCACTCCAATACTCAAGGCTGAGATTTTGAGAACCGAAAACTTTTACAAACAGAGCACGTTTTCTCCCACAGAACTGGAAATCCCACTGAAATGATTTTT
>JBHHWX010000166.1:0-10815 GCA_046756745.1 bacterium
GAAGAAGCCTTTCAGGACGCCATGTTCTTCGCCGGCCAGGCGGTTCCCAATCTGGCTGATTCCGAAGATCCGGAAGACTCGGGTCAGAAAGCATTGAACTACCGAACGGAACCCATGTGGTTCCGGATGGGCTTTTCGCCCAACGCCGTGCTCGGCTTCACGCGTACCCGGGACTTCACCGATGTCCTCCTCAACTCTCAGGTTGGGGGCGATCCGCAGACCCCGGTGTTCACCGCCGAGGCGGGTGAGCAGGTCATCTCGCTCTTTTTGTGCTCCAAAACCGCAAAGCGATCCCCGTTCCAACCAGCGGCAACAGCTTTGCCGGCGTCCCGCATATTGTGTTCTGAAAAAATGATTCGCCATTGGATCTCGCCTATGGCATTTTTCTCCAAAAGAATCCAATCGCTAAACAAGTTATCTCGCTCAAATTCCGGCCAATTGAGTTTAACCGGTTTTTCATTTTGAAACCATTTTTCAGGATGGAGAATCTGCTCTGAAGAAACCGGCGGCTGTCGATACAAGCGTCCGACTTCTTCCCAACCCTTTTTCTGAATCTCAAAAACAAACCGCATCCCTTTAAGATAGGCCCCCACTAAGGTTTCCATCAGGAAGGCGGGGATACTGTCCATGGCCGCAATGGCTTTCTGAACATCGCCATGAGTTGTGTCAGCGCTTCCAGCTTGACCTTTGAAGAGTTGTATCATTTGTTCAACATCGAGCTCGGCTTGGGTGTTGATCGCAACTCCCAGCATAAACGGGTCAGGAAGAGCTCCGAGTAAGGATTTGTAGGTCCAAAGGGTCATGATGTAAGTCGCCTCGCCTTCGACGACCGCCTGTCTGGCGAGCAGCTCATCATCCGTTAATTCGAGCGCGGATTCTGACTGCACATAATTTTCAAGATCGTAGTATTGATCCTGCAGACCGTGGTAAAGCTCATGAACATAGAGCGGTTTGAGCATTTGTTGCGGCAAACTCTGCATCACAACATAAAAGGATTCTGTCTCGGGATCATAATAAGCCGCAGCCTGACTTTGCATCACCTGTTTGGCGATGGTGCGGAAATCGGCGATCTCCGGGCCGCGATACAGTCCCAGCTTGCGGACAACCTTGTCGTAATTCTTTGCCAATCGTTCCGGAATTTCCTTTTGCAGCATTTTATCCAAATAACGACCAAAATTGTCGATACTTTGATTCTTTACTTTAACCGGATGTTTGAACTCTATCCCGCGAATTCCTTCGATGTCTTTATGAATGGCTTTGATCGTGCCTGACAGCCCTTCTGCGGGCTGGGCCGTCAATGAGGTCGTTTGCAGAAAAAGAAGGGTCAAAACCAGGGTCGCTATTTTGAACATCATGAGTATATTCCTTTCACGGGGTAGATGAGACAGAAAAGTCCCAACGGATAAAGGCTGCCAACGGATGTGATTTCAATGGCATTGATGACATGCTGTGACTATTCTAAATGATTTAAAAATTATTTTGACTTCAATTATTTTGAATTTAAGAATATTCTTGATTAAGGAAATTCGTTGGGTTGTTTCTATTCGTTGGAAAAAGAACTAAAAATTATTTGTCGGTTTGCCCCGTTGGATACTTTTGTGGAGATTGTTATTTATTGTTTTTTCTGTTCAGACCGATTTGAAGTGAAATCTGAATAAGTCCAATTTTTCCCACGGGGTTTGAGGCTTCGCTGGACTTTTGCCATCCGTTGGCAGCTTTCATCCGTTGGAGATAATTTTTTATTTACGTCAGTGTGCAACTTTTTTAAACTCATCCGGCACAGCCACCATTTTTCTAACAGCGTAATCAAAAAAAACCAGCCCGGTTCGTGCTCTGGCGATCTCTTTGCCGGTTGCTGAGTTTGTCAGCTTATAATAGAAAACGCACCCAAAGCGATGAAAGTCGTTTAGGGCGATATGGATGTTCAACTTATCGCCATGAAATCCTTCCGACTTGTAGATGATCACCGCATCTGTGACGATTGTGCCGCATCCCGCAACATCCAACTCGGTGAAACCGAATTGGTTTAAATAACGGGCTCGCGCTTCATGGATAAACGACAGGACGCGATCATTACTCAAATGCCCGGCATAATTCACATCGCTAACGCGTACGGTGATCTGGGTGTGAAACGAAAACTCAGCAGGCAGTTTCAGCTTGGGGCGCGGCATGATGACGCTTTCTCCTTTAAATGGATGATGACCTCAAGGTTAATCTGTAACAAGCGGCCTCTTGGCTGTTACGAACCAGCAGATAAGGCCCGGCCAGCGCCGGATTGTTCCAGGTTTTCCCTTCTATGGCAGGAAACCGGCTGAGCTCTTGAAACGAATCCGGGCTGGCAGCCACCAACGCGACCTCGCCGGACTCAGCCTGAATGATAAGTAAGTCGTCCGCGAGCAGAATCTGTCCGTGTCCAAAACGGCCACGCTTCCACATTCGCTTTCCGTCTGTACTGTCGAGGCAGACCAGGATGCCGTCGTCCAATCCGTAGATATAGCCGTCATGGTACACCACATTGGTGAACTTCGCCTTGAGCCGGTTGTTTTCCCAGAGCAGAGTGGGGGAGAGGCCGCCGTTTTCTGTGGGGTTGATTTCCAAAAGCTTACTGCCGATACCATAGCCTGTGGTGATGAGGACTCGGTTGTGCGGCAGGATAACGGGCTGAGCTACTTCTTCGGTATTTTTTGGCCAGGGGTATTTCCAAAGAACTCTACCATCAACTGGCGCATGGGCGACGACATGACCTTTGTTGAAAATCAACACTTGTTGAATGCCGCCGAGCTCCGCGCTCATCGGCGAGCTGTAGCCCGCAGGATCGTCGCCGGAAGACCACACCGGGTCGCCGGTGAGTTTATGATAAGACACTAAGGAACGCTGCCGGATGCCGCCGGCGGATACGATCACCAAACTATCCAAAACAAACGGCGAGCAGCTTTGTCCCCAGGATTTAGCCGCGGCGTCATTCTCCTTTAAAATATTTTTCGACCACACTGGTTCGCCGGTGGACAACAGCAGGCAATTGAGAACCCCGGTCGCACCGAGAGAATAAACACGGTCTTTGTCGATGGTCGGCGTGGCGCGTGGACCCACGCCGGCTAACACCGTCGCATAACGGGTTTTATCCCGGTGGCGCCAATTGACTCTGCCGGTTGTCAGATCATAGCTGACCACGAGCTCATATTCTCCGTCCTGTTCCTGAGTGATCGCATGCTTGCCAACAATCGCAAACGATGACCAGCCCTCTCCGATGGGTTGCCGCCAAATCAGTTTTGGTGGATTGTTTTCCCAGTCGCGATTGAGTTTTATCCCCTTAATTTTGCCGTTCCTGTCAGGTCCGAGAAATTGCGGATAGTGATAGTTCGGCGCGTTCGGGCTGTTGAGTTGAGACGGCTCCTCTGTTATTTCCGGGGTCGGTCCGCGATTTGATGTCTGTTGCGATTCTGATTTCCAGCGCACCTCGAAAATCGGCGCGATGTCGCCGCTGAATTCTTTAAAACGAAACAGACTCGTAAACAGGAGAAGAGCAAAAATGAACGTTGCCAAAAAGGCCATTCGCTTTTTCCAGATGAGTTTTGAAAAGAACAATAGCCAAACAAGCAGGAGCAGAACGGTAACACCTTGTGAATAAAAAGTGTTCAACACCTGTTGCTGTCTCATTACTGCCTGAGAAAGCCAAGTCCACGCAACGAAAATGATGTCCAATAAGACAATGACAGCAGCCGGCCGCCAGCGAATTTTTTGTGAAGATGTCATTTATGTCCTAACCGGGATAAACCGGAAATCCGATGCACGAAACTCGAAACAATATGGCAGAATAATTAATGGCAAAATAATTTTCATTTTGATTTGTGTTTTTCGAAAAGGTAAATAATAAACGTTTCAGCACTTTTTGTCAAGCTTTTACTTGAAGTTGAACCGACATTTGTTTTTATTAGTCCTTAAATGAAACCGGAGAAGTAACGAAATGAACCCAGCTTTAGATTGTATATTGAGACCGAAATCGGTTGCCGTTATCGGCGCCTCCTCGAGTAAGGGAGCGTTGGGACGAGAGATCTTTGATAAGCTTTTGAAAACGGGATTTAACGGCCCAGTCTATCCGGTCAATCCTACGGCTCAATATGTTCATTCCGTCAAGGCTTATTCGTGCTTAAGCGACATTCCCGACAAAGTCGATCTCGCTGTCATTGTCATTCCCAAGCAATTCGTTTTAGAGGTTGTTAAGGAATGTGCGGAATGCGGAGTGAAAGGTGTGGTGGTGATTACGGCTGGGTTTAAAGAAACGGGTGAAAAGGGCGCGGCAGTGGAACGTGAAATCGTCGATGTCATCAAAAAAAACAACATGCGGATGGTTGGACCGAACTGTATGGGAGTTATCAACATGACCCCCGACATCCGGCTCGACACGTCTTTTGCTCCGACGGTTCCGGACAGCGGGAATGTGGCCATGGCTTCCCAGAGCGGCGCTTTAGGACAGACCATTCTCGAGCATGCTCACGAACTCAATCTCGGCGTTTCGATGTTTGTCTCGATTGGGAACAAAGCCGACGTCTCGGGAAACGATCTCCTCGAGTATTGGGGAGACGATCCATCTGTCGATGTGATCCTGATGTACCTGGAGAGCTTCGGCAACCCCCGGCGTTTTATCAAACTCACTAAAGACATTAGTCGAAAAAAGCCCATAATCGTTGTCAAATCGGGCCGGACGGCCTCAGGGGCGAAAGCCGCTTCTTCTCATACGGGCGCATTATCTGGGGCGGATGTCGCTTATGACACCTTGTTTAAGCAGTATGGAGTCATTCGAGCCGACACGATAAATCAAATGTTTGATTATGCTTTGGGATTTGCACATGTTCCTTTACCCAAAGGCAACCGGGTCGCGATAATAACAAATGCCGGAGGCCCTGGGATTATGGCTGCCGACGCGTGTGACAGTGCGGGATTGCAGGTAACGCAACTCTCCCCAACCACCAAAGCAAAATTAATAGAAAAACTGGTTTCTGAGGCGAGTCTCGAGAATCCGGTCGACCTGTTAGCCGGGGCACGTCCGGAAGATTTTCAGTGTGCGTTACAGGCGATATTATGTGATGAAAACGTGGATGCGGTCATTGTCATCTTTGTTGCGCCGATTATCACCGACCCGCAGCAAGTGGCAGCGAAGATATCAAGTGTAGCCTGTCAATTCGATAAACCCGTACTCGGCTGTTTTATGGGGGTCAAGGGAGTAGCCACCGGTGTGGAAGAACTTCACCGGCATGGCATCCCGGCCTACCCATTTCCCGAATTAACAGTGAGAACATTGGCCGCTATGTACGCCTACAGCAATTGGGTGAAAAGGAGGAGGGGGGAGGTCACACATTTTAAGACAGAAAAAAAAGTTGTAGCGGATATTGTGGCGACGGCGCTTCATGAGAAACGGGAACATCTGAATTTTCAGGAGGTCACGAAAATCCTCAAAGCGTATGGTATCCCTTTTGTACAGTCGGTTTTGTGCAGAACAGGTGATGACATTTTTAAAGCCGCACAACTCATGAAATATCCTCTCGTTCTAAAAATTTCTTCACAGCTTGCAGTTCATAAATCCGAAATCGGTGGCGTCAAGATCAATTTACGTACTCACGATGAATTATCTCGAGCCTTTAAAGAACTCATAACTTCACTAAAAACCCACAATCTGCCCATTGATGAAGCCGGATTTATCTTACAAGAAATGGTCACAGGCGGACGTGAAATTATCATGGGATTGCATGCTGCACCGAATTTCGGGGCCATGATCATGTTTGGTCTTGGCGGGGTCTATGTTGAGGTTCTGCAGGACGTCGTTTTTAGAATAGCCCCGATCTCAGATCGAGAAGCCGAGGAAATGATTCGAGAGATAAAAGGATTGTCGATTCTCGAAGGGATTCGCGGGGAAAAGCCGGTTGATTTTCATGTTCTTAAAACCACCTTGCTCCGGCTTTCGCAATTAGCCGTGGATTTCCCTGAAATCAAAGAGCTGGACATCAATCCGTTCATGGCCTTTCCTGAATCAGCGAGCTGCACAGGAGTCGATGCCAGAATTTGTGTGGGGTGATCACGGCAAACGTGAAACGTGAGATGTGAAACGTGCCCCTCAACATGGTGTGTGGGAAGGGCACGTCTCACGTTTGACGTCACACGTTTGACGTCACACGTTTCACGGTAAAAAAGCCGCCGGTAAATTATTTTACCGGCGGCTTGTAGGGAGGAGGGGAGGTACGTTATGTCAGTGTGGTAATGTCTTACCCACTGAATCTATTATGATCCGTTTCGGATCGATTCCTAAATCGACAAGATATTTCTCAACTCTGCGCGCCCTTTTCAGCATTAAATCTTGGTTTTTTGTTTCGAAAATAATGAGCTGAATTTCTTCGTTCTGATTGATCGTCAGGTAGTAAAATATCTTTTGCAATTTTTCTTTTGATGGTTCAACGATGATATCGCTGTCAGGCTCGAAATAAATGCCGTTGGCATTTTCAGCCGACCGATTTACACGCTTAGAGTCCTTTTGCTCAGGTTCGGCTGCGAGCTCCTCAATTGGCACTTTGAGGGGACGATCGGCTTTGTGGAAAGCGTTACCGGCTGTGTGACTCTTCCCACTATTGAAATAGTGCATCAAACCAACCAACCCGCTAAAAAAAACGTCGTTCTTACCTTGTACGATACCGTCCAAAGCGTCTGCATTTGAAAAAACATAATGACCAAATGCATTCAGCGCCCAATTCTTCCCGGTGGAGATTTCGACCCCCACACCCATCATGAGCGCCTGTTCCCAGCCAGCCACTTTTGAACCGTCGGCGTAATGAAGCTGCCTGCTTGCTTCGTCCTCAGCGGCATAGTAAAAGTGGGATAATCCAAATGTGACGAACGGACGATATTTACGGTGCGGAAAGATGAAAACAGTCCCTTCCAACGAAGTGTTGAGGATTCGTGTCTTGAGAGCGTTAAGACCACTTGTCACCTTTCCATAGGTAGAACTTACCGATAAAGCAAAATTGGATACGGGGAAAAAACGAAGCGTCGCCCCTCCGACAAGGTTCGTATTCGCCTTGTCGATATCTCCCCTAAGTTGTGACCCCCCAATTAGGAGACCGACCCCAAATTTACGACTTTGCGAGTGCGCGTCTTGAAAGCCCAATTGTACCGCGAGTAATCCAATCAAGACAAGCATTCCGGATTTCATGACTTCTGTTATCGTTTTTATTGTATCCGATTTCGTAATTTATATCGACAGACTCTGAAAAATATCAAATAAAAAAAGTTGACATCCAAACAAAAATATGTTACATTTGATCTAATTTTTTGACACCATTCACGGCATCACAGGAGGGAAAATATGCAAATAAAAGAACAAATGCACGGCGATGTGGCAGTACTCGAGCTCAAGGGAAAACTTATGGGTGGACCTGAGACCGCGGCGATTCATGAAAAAGTCAAGGATCTCGTCGGCAACAAAGTCAATAAAATCGTCATCGATCTTGGAAAAGTCAAATGGATGAACAGCTCCGGCTTAGGCGCTCTGATGGGCTCTTTAACCACAACAAAAAATTCGGGCGGTGAATTAAAGCTCGCTAAGGTCACTGAAAAAGTGAAGAGCCTTTTTATGATTACAAAACTCGTGACAATTTTCGAGACATTTGAAAGTATCGATGAAGCGGTTTCGAGTTTCAGCTAAAGGGGGGGCTGTTTTCTCGGACCACAACAATTATGTTACTTCCGTATTTAGGGAGGGTGGAGAATGTTACGACAAACAAGGTTCAAAAGACTGCTCCCTTT
Organism: bacterium; assembly: GCA_046756745.1. Classification (GTDB taxonomy): domain Bacteria; phylum Zhuqueibacterota; class Zhuqueibacteria; order Oceanimicrobiales; family Oceanimicrobiaceae; genus JBHHWX01. Next base: position 7,792 of record JBHHWX010000166.1, read on the forward strand.
TCTCATATTGAGCGCTCTTTTTTTACAGAGCGCTTCTCTCTGGTCGCAATTAAAAACACTTGACCGGTCAATCGAGCCAGTGGTGGCGCCTGGAGATACGCTCAGAGAATTTATCAACAGCGTCCCCATAAATGAACTGGCTGTTTTTGCTTTTGATGCTGGGATACAGGCCTGGCGCTCTATTCCTTTCCAAATCGATGAAAAGAACTCGTCGGGCGATTTTGTCTTCCCGGGACAGGTCGATGATATCAGCGGCTTCGACGCCAATGATGAAATCGTGTTTATGGCCAGCGATGCCGGAGATGAGGCTTTTATTTGGCTCAATGATCCGGGGTCTGAGCAGTATCCGCGGGTTGAAATTTGCCTGCGTGATACACTTGACCAACAAAATATCAAAAAGGCCTGGGTGTATGTTTACCGCTCCTCTAACTTTGGAAACGGCATCGCGAAACACGGGAATAACGCATTCGTTCCTTTGTCCGGTGTGGATTATATCTCCTACTCACCGAGTCCCAACGCGCAAACCGGTGAGGATACGGTGAAAACCGGGACGTACAAAATTGCCGGCAATGAAAAAGGCTTGTTTGGCGCTCTTTTTCTGCCGTCCGATCCACAGGCGGATTTAATCGATCGACAAAAGATCAGAGGTGGGACGAATATAATAGACTTTGATGAGCAAGCTAACATTCGTTTTGTAGGGCTGTCTGTAATCGATGGCAATGTCCGCGTTGTTCGACAATTAACTCTAAAATTAGTCGTATCATTCATTGGCAGAGAATTTGACATTCTGGATGTGCCCCTACCTGCATTATACTATCGAGATTCCCTATTTCTGGGAGGGACCTTAAGCATCCCTGCGGAAATTAAAATCGCTGGTTTTTTTACTGTGAAGATCGAAAAAATCCGGCATTCCATCGATTTATCTCCCTTGGCTGACGGCGCCCTGTTTTCAAATCTAAACAACACTGGCATCCGGATCAATGCTACCCCAGACGTCATTGATGAATCCTTAGTGTTTGCACCTGCAATGAATTTCACACACATTGTTGGCTCACAGACAGGAATAAATAAGACCAAGCTGAGGAATTCAAGGCAACCCTTTCAAGGGACGATAATCACCTTATTTTCGTTACCGAATACTATCGGCGACGTACGAAAACTGTTTTATCGGGACATAATCGGCGAAGGTAGCCCCGATGACGACAACAACTCTTTCGGAGACACCGGTGTGATCATAACCGGCTCTGATATCGAAGGAGAATTCCCTTTAGCGTTCAACCTTATCTTCTTTGCAGATAACCAGCCGGTCTCAACAGCGGAAAATTTGACCATAAACGCAGAAAATCCATTAGAGCTTGAAACGAAATCCCAAGAATTCAGCGCAGTGCCGGTCGAGTTGATTACCTTTACAGCGAGTCCGAAAGACAACGATGTGCATCTTAATTGGGTGACGGCATCCGAAACCAACAATTTCGGATTTGAAATCGAACGGAGGCGACCTGCTTTAACACTGGTGTGGAAAAATATCGGCTTCGTGGAAGGCCAAGGCACGACAACGGTTCCCACTGAGTATCGCTTTGTCAACGCCGGTCTGCAGGCGGATAGTTACGATTATCGTCTGAAACAAATCGATACCGACGGTTCTGTCGAATTCTCAAACGTCATTACGGCCGTGATCGGATTGCCCGCAACGTTTGTTCTGTCTCAGAACTTCCCAAATCCGTTTAACCCGGAAACACGCATTCAATATGAGCTGCCCGCGGTTGTCGCCCAGAATCAAAGCAGTGTTCGCACGGTTCTGAGCATTTACAACCTGCTCGGACAGAAAGTGCGTACGTTAGTCGATGAAGAACAAGCCCCGGGATATTATTCTGTACTTTGGAACGGCAAAGACGATACCGGCCGACAGGCGCCTTCCGGAATTTACCTGTACCGTGTTCGTTCCGGTAACCATGTGGACACCAAGAAAATGGTCTTGGTGCAATAAGGCTTACATGAAATAAAGTGAGATTGAGAGAGCCGTGGTGTTTGATGACTGCGGCTTTTCTTTTTGCAATGGCCCGATATGCTCCTAAAATTCCCGATTGGCCGGAAGACGAGCGTCCCCGTGAGCGTCTCATCAAATTCGGGGCAGAGAAACTCTCCGATGCTGAAATTTTGGCGATTTTGCTGCGAGTCGGCAACCAAGAGACAACAGCGATCGATCTCGCCCGCAAAATTATCAAAGAATTTGGCGGATATCGCGGCATCGACGCGAAATCTGTCAGCGAGCTTTGTGAAATTAACGGTATCGGCATGGCAAAGGCAGCCCAGATAAAAGCCGCTTTGGAGCTGGGAAAAAGGCTTTCCCGCGAACAAGCCAATCAAAAACCAAATATCGAGTGCAGCGACGACGTCTACCACATCGTTGCGCCGCATCTCGCAAATTTGCCCAGGGAAATTTTTCAAATTCTTTTGCTCACAAGCCGCAACCAGCTTATTGCGGAGAAAACCATTTTTGAAGGCAGTTTAACGGAAAGCATTGTGAGTCCCCGAGAAATTATCAAAGAAGCCATCAATCTATCGGCGGCTTCGATTGTTTTAGTGCACAATCACCCATCGGGAAATCCCTCGCCTAGTGAAGAGGACAAGAAAGTGACCAGACGATTAAAACAGGCTTGCGAGGTTGTCGGCGTCAACGTGCTTGACCATATCATTGTCGGGCAAAAAGACTTCTATAGCTTTGCCGATTCCGGTTTGCTATAATATGACTTCTCTTTGCTTTTGGATGGGGAAAAGCTCGATTTAGAACGTGCAAGAAACTTTCTTGATTCTCTTTTGAATCTTAAATTTCTGACCTCAACATATGAGATTAGATTCTGCAATTCAAAAGTTTACTATTTTTCGGTTTTCAGATAATAGGCTTATCCTAAAAAGACAAAATAATTGATGACAAAATTATTAAGAATCAACTCTGCAGAACTCGGCGTTCTCGGCGAACTCTGCGTTAAATTTTTTACTACATAATTCAGGATAGAAAAATTA
>JBHHWX010000167.1:0-10811 GCA_046756745.1 bacterium
TCAGTCAGTTTGATTTCATTCTGTTGTGTGATGAATATATTATCCGGTTTCAGGTTCTTGTGCCAAATACTGTTCCCATGAAAATGAGCCAAGACCTTGCAAACTTCAATATAGAATTTTAGCGTCCGGCTAATATCGGAAGGACCGTTTTTGAGCAGTTGCTCATTGAGAATTTTACCGTCCACAAACTCACGCACCAGATAAAGATAATCGCCCTCTTCTCCTGCATCATAAATCACGGCGACGTTTGGATGATTGATTCGATTCAACTTCCGGACTTCTTCGTAAAACTGTTTTCTTAACAATTTGAATTCTTTATAACCCGCGAACGCTTCGGCATGGTATGCCTTAATGACGACGGGCCTCTCCAAATGAGGATCGAACCCGCGGAAGGTTGAATACATCTCGTTCTCTTTGATCGTTTCAGCCACTTCGTATTTACCGAACCGATTTTTGTTGGTTCCCGTCTTCTGTTGTTTCTGACTGCTCATCGGCAGCTCAAATATCAAATGTGCGTTAGGGTAGTAAGGGAGCTTGAACTCTCCTAACTTTTTGATCTGAACGCCTCTTATGAGGTTGACGATATTATCGGTGACCAAAATACGATTTGAACTTGGCGCTGTTTCAACATCCTGATGAAGATGATGAGTCTGAACATTGTGTACTTTAAAAGCTTTCCTAAGCTCATGCAGGCCCTCCCGGTCCAGCCGGATAAAAGGGACAAAAGAGCAATGCACCGTAACACTCAAATGGATTATTTCTAAATCCTCGACCACTTGGTTGTATCTCGCCACTTTTTGCACGATTCTGATGGCCTCTTTACACATCCTGCTTGGATCGCGACCGAGCGCGATCAAACCGTCGTTCATCGGGCAGATAACCCTATCCGGTGAAGCGGCTAATTCCCCGCAAATCAAGTTGATGAATGTTGTAAACGGCAGTTTTGAATTTTCAGGATTGTTGTCATAATTTGTTATTTCAAAAATACCGATTGCGCTTAAATGAGAGGGGATAGGCTTCTGTTGGCCAGGTGAACATTTTTCGACAAAATCTCGAGCCAAATCAAAATTCGGATTAATTTTTGCAAGATCGATATGTGGTGCAGTGACGTCATCAATATTGTCAATTCCATTGTCTAATATAAACAGCTCGTATTCGTTGTTATCATGCAGGATTCCGGAAGGTTGTTTTTTTAATGCAGAAAACAGGTTGCGGAAATCCAAATACGCGTCGACGGTCTTTATTCGGTGAATCGGTTCATCTATATTCATGAATTTCAGACAGTACTCGACTTCCGGCGTGTTCAATTGAAATTGCAGTCCGTTTGCTTCCGCGTAAGCTTTTTTTTCCAGCAAGGTTTGACAGAACGCCTCTAAGTATAGAGGACTCTTGTTAGAGCGAATATACAGATCCTTGAGCATGGTTAAAGCTTCATCGAATCGGCCGTCTTGGTGAACGGTTGATAAATACAAAGACAAGATTTCCGGATTGTGGATGCTCTCCATTAAAGTATGACGTAATTCCGGCGCCGTAATCGATTCGGTCGTCTCGTGGAAAACTCTTCCTATGGCGTGTCGAATTTCTTCCTCAAAAGGCGGTTTGTAATTTAAAGATTGGCGGTAGACCTTTAGGGCAGGTTCTTCAATCATGTTTTCTTTCAGAAAAAGTGTGGCTAAAGTGAGGGTCAAGGTTTTGTCAGCTTTGGTGGACTCAACAGCTTTCCTATAGACCGATAAAGCTTCCTCGTCTATCGCTTCACTTCTGGCTAACGTCAGGGCAAAGTCCATCAAGATTTCGATATCATGTGGATCGTTCTCATAAAGTTGTCTGAATTTATCGGCTGCTTTTTGATGCTCGCCATTTTCAAGATAGGCCCGTCCCAGCGCTTTAAGCAAATCCTGCACCCGTTCATTATCTTGATCTTGCCTGTTGTGCTCTAACATGTTAAGCTGATTTCAGTTTTTTTATTTTGGAATTTAATTCTTGTTCAAGCGTTCGAATCGCACTTGCATTTGTACTCCCTTGGGTTAAATAATGATTGGCCATGATCGTATTGATTTCCCCTTTTCTTTTGGTGTAGATATTCAACTTCAGTATCGTCTCATAAACCTTGAGCGCGGCGCTGTCTCGTCGGTTTTCCTGAAGATAAATATGTGCCAGGAGAGGATAATACTTGATTTTTCCAGGATTTTTCAGCAACATCTTTTCATAGAGCTTGGCCGCCTTGAGAGAGTTTCCTTGCAAAAGGTAGAGGCGGGCGCGGGTAGCGGGTGAAATCAGAAAAAAACCAACAATGGGTAAAGCAAGTGCAGATAAAGCCGAGGCGATGAAAAAAAACGAGCCGGATGATTCGGACTCGCTTTGATTGACGTCGTTATTTTTATGCTTGCTTAAATTAAAATTGGCGTCAGCAAGTTTATTTTCGACGTCTTTGTAAGAAGCATCCAGACGCTTGACTTTTTCAAATGTGGAAACAGCCTGGCGCCAATCGCCGTTTTGTAAAAAGAAAATTCCGTGTTGGTAAAGGGAATCGATTTCAATAATATTGTCATATCCGCGGCTGCGCCCGTTCGTTTCGGTGTTCTCCAACAGCTCAGGTGAGTCAACAGCGTGAGGCCTGACTTTTTTATCTGCATTATGACGCGCTAATGAGCTTGTGCCATTGGAGACAGGTTGTCCGGCTGGACTTTTGATTTCAGGTTTCGTTTTCGGCGTTTTTAATCTCCTTTGCAAACGCCTTAGTTTGGTGTTCACGTCCCGGTATGCCGGCTCGATAGCAAGAATCTGCTCATAGAGACGAATGGCTTCCCGGGTTCGCCCGCGATTTTGAGCTTGCAGAGCTTGGGTATAGAGGGAGGAGATTCGCAAATCCCGGTTGAGTGCATTTTGGGCTTCGTTGCGTTTTTTCTGTGTTTCTTTAAAATCCGGGTCGATTCTGAGTATCTCGTCGAATAAAGTCATCGCTTGACGATAGAGCCCGGAATTCACAGCTTGCAGCGCTTGATTGTATTTCGTTTGAAGATTTTTTTGATTTTCTGCATAGGCAATGGCAGAATCAAATTCTTTGGCGCTCTCCGGCCACAACGTCTTCCCTTCTCGCAATTCTCGCAAAGCGAAATGAACCAGCCCTTCAGCTAAATAGATTTGACCAAGCTCATACTGAATTCTGCCTTTGATCCTTTTATTCGTGGTCAGCTCTTTTGCGTTAATGAACGCTTCTTTCGACTTTTCGGGCTTTCCCAAGCCGGAATAAATGTGCCCGAGCTCAAACAGAATCCGGGTTTTAATGTCGTTGTTGAGCGCGTACGGATTTTTATAATAAGCCTTGTCGAGTGCAATTTCAGCTTCTGCCAACATATTTTTTTGTTTGTACGCTAAGCCGAGATAATAGTACGCTTCTACGTAGTTGGGGTCGAGTTGAACGACTTTTTCAAAAGCTCTGATTTTTGCATCCGGAGTTGGCGAATCCAGACCGAGCTGAAACCACTCAGCCGCATCGGTTTGACAAAGGACCTGTGCGGCTGGAACCAGGATGAATAATCCGAGAAAACACAACTTTGTTATATTTTTCATGTATATTCGGAATTCTGATTGCGTTGAATGATTTGTATACGATTGTATCTTGTAAAGTACGTTAACGAGATGACGCTCATGAATAAGACAAAAAAAGTCACCGATATCATCTTTCGAGCCGTTGACTCCTTAGCGGTATATTCATATCGACTCGTATTGTTCTCATTGCTAAAAGCTTGCCCCCAAACCACTCGGTTCTTTCCGATGGGTGAGTTGGTTTGGATTTTATAGATATTACGATCTTTCCTCATGTAGAGAATATCCAGGTTTCCATCTCCCCCGAGATCGGCAAGAAGCAGGGGAGAGACGGCCGGATTATCGCCGAAGTTGATTTGCGATAATATCTTGCCATCGTGACCGTTCAAAATGTGAATGACGCCGCTCGTTGAACCGATCATGACGTCGATTGCGCCGTCTTTGTTGAAATCCGCTAAAGAAGCGGGCGTTGAAAAAATGTCATTGCTTATGCTATACTGCCATAAGGTTTGGTTGGAGTTTTCAGGGTTGCTGCTCCCTTTGATGATTTTGATCATTTGGTTTGTAACCAAGACAGCATCTTCGATCTCATCGTCATCGATTCGTCCGATGCACGGGCCTAAAAATGCCGTCTGTACGCTGGGTTCACTCTGCAGCTCATTTTGCCAAATTCGGTTCAAAGAAAAGGCCTCGATGGCAAGATAGTTTCCGTTTGACGCCCCAATGATCAAATCCGGATTCTCGTCGTCATTCAAATCCGCAAAAGAGATTGGGTATCCCAAACGGGTGTCCTGGATGACCGAACCCGTGGTTTTGGATATATCTTCAGCGAAATTAAAGGTGTGCTCTATTTCGGCTCGATCCCCGTCGATAAAAAGAAGGTGCCCGGCATCCGTCCCGATAAAAGCTTCGCTGCTGCCATCGCTGTCAAGGTCTGCTGCCGATGGAATGGAATGCAGCAGCATCCCGGATTCGACTGTTTTCCAGTCGATATCGTTGATGTAACTATAACCGATGTGAATTTTCCCGTTTTGGGTGCAGATTAAAATATCTTTCAAACCATCACCGTTAAGATCCGCAACCACCGGGCCGCCTGTGAGACCGTCTCCCAAAATCGGACTCAGCCACATTTCCGCTCCACTGCTACCGTCGAGAGCTCGCAGACGGGAATCTCTTCCCACCACCAATATATCCTGCAAACCATTGGCGTTTAAATCCGTAAGCACCAGAGGACTGCCCTCAAGTACCCTTAGGTTTTCTTTTTCCCACACCAGTTTTTTCGTCGTCCCTTCAACAGCAAGCAAGGATCCGGTAGGGGTCGGAAAGATGACGTCAACGGTATGATCGCCGGTTAAATCCGCTGCGGCTATCCCAGTCATTGTTGGCTCTGCATCGACCACCTTCACTCCATTACTTGTCTGGTTTTGATACCAAGTTTCTTCGATGAACTTTAATTGCGAGGGTTTTTTATTCAGGGACATCTGGTTGAAGCAGGATAACCCGAAACTCCCCGCGGTGATGATACCGAAAAATAAAGAAAGAACCAGTCCTAATTTAAGGTTATTACGAATCCACCAAACACCAGATTTCTTCGGAGGGGACATATCGTGATTCGAGTCGGAGACCAGACGAAAAATTGTGCTCTTTTGATCGCTCACGATTTCGATTTCATCGCCTTCCTCTAAAACGAATTGGTCGGTTGGTTCCAGTTTTACTTGATTCACATACGTGCGGGTTTTGCTTCTTTTATCGATGAGAAAAAATCGGTTGTTTTTATAGCTCAAAGTCGCATGCCTGCGGGAAATGCTGGGATCCAACGCGCCTTTTTCGTCATGCCGGATAACGATGTCGTTGAGGGTGTTATCCCGGCCAATCCGGTTGTCTCCTGCTTTAATCGCAAACTTTTTCCCCAAATACGGTCCGTAGATAGCAAGGAGGCTAAAGGTTTGTTCATTATTCGCGTTGGCAAAATGATTCAGCTCGGAGTCCATCATTTGGGTTTTGGGCTCCTCGACCATTTCTTCCACTTCGTAAAACTCGTTATTGGAAGTCGTCTTTGCAGAAATTCCTCTGGTTTTGATCGATTCGTGATGACGGTGGTTTGCTTCGCTATCGTTATGCGATGATGCGAATTTCTTGTCGAGATAATTCTCATCGATGATTTCAATCTCACTGTCTTCATCCGGATCAAATTTTGGAGGTGCGGAAGAATTCTCGAACAGAAGATTGACGTCGCCGAGGGTGATGTCGTCTCCGTTGACAATTTGCACGCGTCGTAATAAAGGCCGGCCATTCAACATGGTTCCAAAGGCGCTTTTCCGATCTTCCAGATAGTAGTTGCCGTTTGTGTATTCAATGCGCAAGTGTTTTCGGGAAACTCTTTTGTCCTCGATAACCAGATCGTTTTCCGGATCAGACCCAATAGAAAAAATTGATTTGGAATCGTCGAATTCAAATTCCTTTAGGATCTCCTCTTTTCGTTTTAGGATCAGTTTTGGCATAGCTATCGTCCTATTTATGTTTTGTTAAATTAAATTCGATCAAGTTCAATCCTTGCGCCTGCATCATAATGGTTTTTTCCTGATAGTCAAAACCACTTTTGCTGGTGCGGAACAGATAGAGCCCGGGGTATAAGCTTCCACTAGCGGTACCCTCAGTATCGGTGATATCTAACAAGACTTCGGGAGTATTCGGATTGTCTAAGGACTTATATCTGACCTCCACATTGCTTAACGGCTGGCCGCTTTCCGCATCGAGGGCGACCACGGAGAATTGTGCGTTGATGGGCTGCATTTTAACAACAACAAGTTTGTCTCTTGGCGATACTTTGATCTTTGTATTTTTGTATCCTTCTTTTGAGAGGAAGGCCTGGTAGCTAAATGATAACAAATTCAGCTTTGCAGGTGTTCGTTTGTTACGGAAAACCGTTTTGCCTTTGCGGGTGATTTTTGTGATAGTGGCTTTCATATCTTCGGTTGCTCCGTTTGTCGCATCATACGCCATAAACTTGACCGGCCTGGATAGATTTGTGAAAATTTCATGCGATTTCGTTGTCATAACGTCTACAGTGAAAGCCTTTTTGTTGTACCCCTTTTTTACAAAAACGACTTTGTGAGTTTCCGCTGTTAAGAAGATGTTGTTTTGTTTACCTGTTTTCGTTATCGGGTTTGGATCGCTATCTAAATAGACGAAAGCATCTGGTGGGTTAGAAGTGAAAACAAAAAATTTGCCGAAAAGTCCTTCTATTTTCCCGCCATACGGATTGTCCTGTGATTCAAACCGCCATAAGCGCCTATCTTCGATACGTTCTAACATTTTCTCAGTATCTAATGTAAAGCCTGCCAAAGTCGGATAACCTGGCTTTCGCAACTCTATTTCGAACGGTTCTCCGGTCTCCCAGGTGATCGAGCACGGTGTGTTTTGCCCATACTTTATGTTGTTGATGTAAACTTCGGCGTCTTGTGGGTTTGAGCTGATTTCTAGTGTCGTTTTAAAGCGAAACAAGTACGGTTTATTTCCTGAACGCGTCCTTTCGCCTTTGATCTGTATCTCACCTTTGCTGGGAACATGGAGAGATTTTACAATAGGATTGTAACCGTCTACTTCCAGCTTGAGCTCGTAGATCCCCGGTTTAATATCGTCGATACCTAAAGGCGTGGTTCCTGCAAGTGCGCTTCCATTCAAATAGACCCGGGCGTCGGCAGGCACAGAGGATATTTTGATTGCAGGAGGAAAGAGCCGGTCGTAAAAGTCTGTCCCAAGCGGGGTCCAGTGAACAAAAGTGTCGACAACCAGAAATAAAATGGCTAACAATACGAGGACCCCCGAAATCCGAATCATCAGCTTCTTATGTCCACGAGTGGACAGCCGCACTAAGTCGATGACGGTTTTGATTTCGTCGCCCGCGTCTAACAATTCCACCGTATTATCGAAGTTTTCCGTAGGAACAGGGTTGAAAGGAGGGGTTGTTTGCGGAGCTGTTGTTTTTTGACTGTCGATAACCTCGATATTTCCGAAAGCGTCGTTTGTTTTCGATGGAATGACGTCGTCTGAGCTTTCCTGGTGGTCGCCGTGAATATCCTGGAGAATATCATCGAAAAGAATATCCGGGCCGCCGATATCATACGGTTTCTTGCGCGTCTCCTCAGGACTTCTGCGAAGTTTTGAGATAAAGCCGCCAACCTCGTTTTCAATTCTCGCCGTATCCGCATTAGTGACCAAGTAGGTGACGAGGTCGATGTAAAACTGATTCGCATTTTGATAACGTTGTTCCACCGATTTTGCCAGCGCTTTGTTCAAGACTTCCAGAAGAGCTTTCGGAGTGGACTTGATATCTTTGAGTTTTAATTTTCCATTGCTGAGAATCTCGATGATTTTTTGACTGTCTTCGTTGAGAAAATACCGCCTGCCTTCAAGCACCTCATAGAGGACCAGACCTAATGAAAAAAGATCCGATCTTCTGTCGAATTGAGCATTCGGGATAACCTGCTCCGGAGACATGTATTGAACTTTGCCCTGAAGCGGGATATAATTTCTCTCTGCGATGGCCTTTTGACGTACTCCGGCAATGCCAAAATCAATGAGTTTGACCACTCCGTTTTTCGATACCATGATGTTACTGGGGCTGATGTCCTGATGCACCAGACTGGTTTGTTCATTGTTCTCAAAAATAGAGCAGTTGTGGGCATAATCTAAAGCTTTACACACCTCTGCGATGATGTGAATCCCGAAATGTTGGGGAATTTTTTCTCCGCGCTTTTGACATTCTCGAAGGATTGTACTCAGATCGAGTCCGTCTATGTACTCCATTACGATATAGAAGTTATCATCGGTTCCTTGAACCAGATCGAAAATGTGTACAATATTTTGATGGTTCATTTTCGCAACGCGCCGGGCCTCGTTCTGAAACTGTGTGGTAATCCAAGCGTTTCCCAGCAGTTCCGGCTTGATTTCTTTGACGGCGATATCTTTACCGAGCACGCTGTCATACCCTTTATAGATAATTCCAAACCCGCCGTCCTTGATACGGGAGAGGAGTTGATAGCGATTGTTTAAAACTTCTAAAGTTTCCATTCTTAGGTTACCTATTAATTGCTTCGAAAAAGTTGCTCAACGCGACTGAGCCTTGGGAAATAGGGGGGAGTGTTGTTCCTCAGACGCACATCATAGATGTGGTTTAACACATAGCCTGTCGGAGTCGCTGTCCCGACGGGCAGATAATCGTTGACAGCTATTGAGCCTATGATGGTCAAGGTTCCCCAGGGCCCGCCAGTTGAGTAATTAGTGACAACAATTTCGTCATGCCGGGCAATGATAGCAGCGTGAATGACGACATCCGTACTGTTGGCTGCGTTTTCAACGATACGAAAGCGATGTCGGGCGATCAAGCCCAGGTAATCATTACAATTGGGGTTGGTGATCGGATTGGCGGCGTACACAATATCATCTTCGATGAAAATGTCCCGGTTAGCAATAACCGTCACCTCGCCGTCAACCGTACCCTCAACGTGAATGTCCTGCACAGTGGTAATTATGGTTCCGTTATAGTTGGCAATGGATTCGGTGAGGAAGCTTCCCCAATTGTCGGTGGAATAGTCATAAGTCCCGTCGCCGTTAAAACGCAGCCAGACTTCGGAGTTGAAGACATGTCCTCCGGCCAGGGCCTCATTGGTTATGGCCGTCAAATCAGGCAATGGAATGTCTTGCGTACCGAATTCAACACCGCCATAAAATTTCGGGGTGTCTCCTCCCAAAACCCCCAAGAACGTATTGCTGCTGGAGGAGACCTTGCCGAGAAACACCGGGCTGCCACTCACTCGCATCCTGTCATTAGAGTGCAAAGGCGCCGTGACGGTATCTCCGGTTGCAAAATCCAATGCAGCGGGCCAATTGTTCAGATAGAAGTAATAATAGGAATACGCCGGCTGCATAAATATCGCAATGGACGAATCGACGTGTCCCGCGAAAGTAGCGAGCGTTTTAACTTGAATTTTCTTTGTTTCCCGGGTGGAATCACCGGTGATGTCGGTGATCGCTACCGAATATCCGGCGCCGCTTAATGATTTGTTCGAATATCCACTTTGCCAGTTAAAATCTTGATAAAGGTTCGAGCTGGCCACGTTGGTGACGCTTTCAGCGACATCGCGTACGATGCGTTTTTCATACTGCGCTACCAGGTGTTGCGATGAACCGACCTGGCTCGAGCTCATATTGAACAGAACGCTGCTAAAAATAGTAGAAAAACCAAGCACAATTACTAGTAAAGCTTTTCCCATCTTTCTAATAGTCCGTCAATGTCATTCTATACAAATTCTGTGGGGTGATGCGTTTTTCCCAGTTTGCTATCTCATAGTTATTGTCATAAGGATACAAACTTTCTACTCGCAAATTGACATGCAAAGCCCGAACTGCCATCATATCATTGGTTGTCAAACCCGATTCATCAAGAAAAGTCACTTCGAAATTCGTCACTCCCGCTGGCGTGTCGATCGTATTGAAACCGTTGACCACTCTGTAAAGAATCACGTCGTTAGGGTTTGGAGTGGAATTGGCGTCCGAAAGACTGCTCACATAATACCGCACGGTATCCACCGCACCGTTTTCATCGACGTCTCCTAAAAATGTGATTTCGGATGTGTCCAATATCGCAACCGAAGGTGTGGCTAAACCACTGCCGATGCGGCGAAAATCATGATCGATGATTTCCATCAACGACGCCGTCGTCTCTTGAGTATGCAATTGAAACATCTTTTCGTTGGAATAGTCCACAACACCGCCGTAAAAAAACAGGATGCCTATGAGAAATATCCCGGCAATGACGATGCTTGCGACTAATTGTAAATTCGAAGACATTATTCGTTTTTTTGAAATCCAAAAATATGCTCTGCAAAGACAGGCGCCGACAAATAACTACTCACAACTTGTACTTGCATTCTTTTGTAGAATGTTTTTGTTGGGTCTACGATGGAATCCAAGTTTGCTTCGCTGACATAATTGACTAAAATAGTTATCGTCATGTCTCCCAATGCTGTGGAGAGTGTTGTTGTGAAATTGTTAAAATCATCCACATCGTCAAAATTCGGGTAATTTTCCCCAGCGCCCTTTCCCATCGGCGCCGATGTAAATCCACTCGGCATAGTCCCCGGGTTACCTACGATCGTGAACTCGTCAAAGGCTTTTTTTTTCGCCTCCTCGATATATTGATGTGCGACGCTCACGGCATAAAACTGCGCCTGTTGGGCATAAATGGCCTCGCTGTTTTT
>JBHHWX010000168.1:0-10795 GCA_046756745.1 bacterium
AAATGACAGGTATGTTCAGCAGGTTTGTAAGAGACCCCTCAATATTTCTTAGAAATCTCTTGTGTATGTTTTCGAGTAATAAGACATGTCCTTTTTTGATTTTCTTTTGAGATTGAAAATTATATTTGAAAACGGTCCTGTCGCTTGTTTCTGTGACCTCCTGCGGTCTTTCTGGGCTTACATGGATTTCGGACAATAATACATCAATATCTTTTTGAGATAAGTTTTCGTTCGCCATGCTCTATCTAACTAACTATTTCGGGATATTTTTTTATACTTGTTTTTATGATCACTTCTTAGAAGGGATGTCAACGACGGTTGAGATTTTTTTGATCAGCACTTTACGATCAAAAGGCTTGACAATATAACCATGAACTCCATATTGGATAATTTCGGAAACCGTGGTTTTGTCATCAACTGAGGTGCACGCAATGACGACTGTGTCCTTCATTTTGGAGTTTCCTCGCAGGATTTTTAGGAATTCAAGACCGCTCATAAAAGGCATCATCATGTCCAAAAGAACGAGATCCGGCCTTTCTTCTGAAATGATTCTCAGCGCCTCTGAACCCTCTTGGGCTTCTAAGATTTTGACGGACCATTTCCCGGAAATGAATCTTGCGAGTAATCTGCGGGACGAAAAATCGTCATCAACAATGAGAATTTTGAATTGACGTTTATTCATTTTCAAATATCTTATGATGAGTGAGCGACAATAGCAAGATGAACATTTGAAGCAGATTTCTACCTGCTTTTCTAACAATAGGTTTCGGTGACTTTAGCTTAAACTTGAATGAAGTCTGCAATTATTGCTCAAACTTAAACCACCGAGGGAATTTTCGAGAGGAAATCAGAATCGGCTTCGCGGTTTCGGTTTAGGAACTGCAAATGATGGAACAGAACAGACCAGTGTCATGTTCACAAATCCATCAGGTCTTTCAATTCGTCGCCTTCAACCAGTCTTGCAGCCACCTCGGATAGGATTTGTTCATCCGAGTACAAACCCGCTCGCAGCTTTGCAAGAGCTTCATAAATAACATGGGCTCGAAAACTCGGAAGGTTGGCCAAAAGCTCTTTGGCACCCTCTATTTCGGTTTCGGATCTTTGCAGTTTCCTGGCTTCTTCCGAAATTTCAATTTGATCCTTCTTCTCTGTCGGATGAATGGAATCGGGCTTAGAAGTCTCCTTCTTCTCAATCTTTTTCGTTCTGAGCTCTTCAGAAGGACTTTTTTCAATTTTCCGAGGGAGACTTAGACTGTTTAAATCTTTAATCTCCATTTTTGCACCTCAGTGATGAGTCTGTTGACTGTTAACTCTGTCAGGGTTAGAGTTTTACAAAAATGTCTGTATAGAATATTCATAAAAAAGTATCATCTTGCATATCATTAACCCTGACAGAGTTTTTCAACAACGTCATTAATGTGTAAAGTTGACTATCGGCCGTCGCTTTATTAATGAAATGTCTTGAAAATTTCCAACAGCCTGTTTGCTTTTTTCTATTCCCAACATAGATTTCGAGATAGACTCCAATCGTTGTTTGACGAAGTCCAGATTTTTTTGGTCTAAAGCTCGGATCTTCTTGATCCGCAATTCTATTCTATTCCGTATTTGGTATTTATGGTGCATTGCAAATGGAGTGGACTCTTCATTTAATTTTATGAAGAGTTCATCCCGAGTTTCTAGTGTTTGAAAAGCCTGCTCAAAATCGCCATCCTGCAAGCTTTGCGAGAGTTCGCCTGTGAGCTTTTGAATTGTCTGCAAGCTTTGTTCCAAATTTTTCAGGTCGCTTCTTTTTTCGATGAACGCTGTCATGGCAAATCCAAAGGGTTACGCTCCTGGAAAAATACTTTGAAATGTAAACTGTTGTCTCTGCAACAGCGCTGCGACCTGCTGCATTCTTGCAAATTGCTTGCGCAGTTGTTGTTCTCGCTCCACCAGACGATCGTCCATGCGCTCGATTCGGTTGTCGAGGACTTTGAGCCGGTCCGATAGACTCGTTTGGCTGTCATCGATAACGCCGCCGACTTTAACGTAATCGGCAATTAAATTCTTGATTTGCGTTGCAATGCCATCGGTTGCATTAAACAAATCTGAGATGGTCTTGGAGCTGCTTTGCAGCTTCTGTTCGAATTTTTCACTGTCGGTAATCGATAAGCTGCCGTCGTCTCCGGCGGTAATGCCAATTTCCGAGAGATACTGGGGATTGCCCGTGACCACATTGGTCACTTTCGAGGAAATGATGCTTCTTAAGCTCGCCAACAGCCCCCGGTAGGTACTATCACCGGCCAATACCTCGCGTACGTACGTATCCGGATCGACAGTGGTTTTGGCCTTCAGAAATTTCAACGCATCGTTGTAAGCAGTGAGAAACTTTTCAACCTCTGTTTTCACAGCGCTCACATCGATGGAAATTTTGATCGTTTCTGTGCTTGTGGTCACATTTTTTAATGTAAGCGTGACGCCGGTTTGAATATCGGTAATCTCATTTTTGTCGCGATAAAAGGTTAACCCGTCGAGCTGGAGTTTTGCATTGAGCTGGCTATCGGTCGCGCTCGTTCCAATCGAAGTTACATAACCACCGGAAGTTCCGGATGTTTGCACATTATTGCTGATTTCCAGTGAGGACAATAAAGAATTGGCCGAATCGGTAAAACCCATTCGATAGGTGTAACCCGAAGTCGCGCTTCGGAAGATTAACCGGCTCTTGCCACTCTGTTCTTGCACTACCGAAGCCGTCACTTTTTCATCGGAAGTAATGGTACTGGCCGACACCGCGCTATCCATGGCGCTGTTAATCGCGGTGGCGATGTCTTTCAAAATATCGTCATTGCTGGTAGTGCTCGGGTTCACCGTAACGGAAACGTTCACGCGGTTACTGCTGTCCGAAGTGGTCGGATGCGCTACCTGTATTTGAAACGTTTGTGAGCCATTGCTGCTGAAAAAAGATTGCAGATCAGAGCCGGTTGCTGTATATTGCTTAGAGACCCGTGTATCTGACTTAGCTAAACGCTGGACGGTGAGGTCATGACTGGCGACCTGTGCTGAGGTTCCGGCGCTGACCGTAAATAACTTGTCATCGCTGCCTGAAGCGGATTTGGCCGCAAAGTAGTCTGTAATGGAATCGGTTAGCCGCTTGACCAAACTTTCTAATGAGGAGAGCTTGGAGTCTAAATCGGAAAGTACGGCATCCTTCCGAGTCAGCACAGATTTTTGATCCACAATGGCTAGCTTAGGACGCGATTCCAATTGAATCAAGGTCGCGATAAGCTGATCAATGCTCGATTTTTGTTGTGTGAAAATATCGACTTGCATCTCTCAAAACGCTTAGTTTTTTACAGTTTGATTAACGACGGCGTCGTTCCAGACGTTACGAAGCTCGTTCAAAATATCGTTTATTTGTTCGTAGTCTTCGTTACCAATGAGCTCGAGAATGAGCTCATAAATGGCATGAAAAGACTCTGCCAATTCATATTTGAAGTCGAGAGATTGAATCAACGCCAAGATCACCTCTTGGACTTTTTCTATGTTCTTGTTGCGACAGTTTTCAATGCCCATTTCATAGAGTTGTAAGATAGTCAACTCCGGTGTTAATTCTACAGCACCGGTTTTCTCTTTTTGCATAGGTCCCATTTTTTAGTTCCGTGTTTTGCTGTCGCTCACAACCGATTCCCAAGTATGGCGCAGCTCGCTTAATATGAGCAGCGGTTGCTCGAATTTATTTTGATGCACCTGATCCAGAGAGAATCTGTATAGCTCGAAGAATCGCGTTGCCAAGTCATGGTAATCAAAATTCAAAACGCTGATAAGTTCGACCAGAACTTTTGCAGCCGAGACCCTATCCTGATTGCGGCAACTTTTTATGCCGAAATCGTACATCATGAGAATCAACTTTTCAGGACTGGCCGTATGAATTTGTTGAGCCAGATAAGGATTCAGGGTGCCGTTTGCGCCTTTCGGGAAGTATTGGGTCATGAGTATCTTCCTTTTTGTAAAAAAATCAGTGGCTTATCCCTTTCACTGATATCCCAATTTAAAGCTTTCTTATTTTAATTATCGGCAAGATTTTTTGTGGCTTGCTACTAAATTTGAAAAAAAATCGAGTAAAAGCTTGGCCGAACCGTCCGAACTCACTTCCCGACGGCGTCTCGCCGAGGGTTTTCCACTCGTTCCCAAACTCCGGTTTGGGAACGAGCAGTTTGCTTTCGAACAGCGAAACAGAGTTTCGCGATTTATACGTTCCCAAATAGAATTCGGGAACGAGAACTCCCCAAATCCGTACTTTCCGATAATCCGCGTTCTCACCAGAAGCGAACCCATCGACACCCCGCTCGGCGGGACGCCTTCGCTAAGCGCGGGACAAAATATTTCCACACGTTCGAGGCTCCGGTTTTCCACTCGTTCAAACTAGTGCCCAAACTCCAGCGTCTGCTTGATCCAAGCGCATATCTTCCGGCTTTTCTCCTCGGCGGTTAAGGGACGTATGTGATATTTTTCACGCACCTTTGCGTTGATTTTTTTATAACTGGCGCGATTTTTGGGATCGAGGAAGTGCTGTATCACATCTTGAATTTCCCGTGGCTCAAAAACATAACGCAGACAACCCTCCCGAAACAAAACGTTGCTGCTGTTGAGTTTTTCTTTGCGAAACGGATTGAATGAATTCCTGTATGGATAAATGATTCCCGGAGTAAATCCGAGAAAACCCTCCCACAAGATGGATGAACAGTCCGGACTTATAATCAGGTTCGAGGCCGAAAGCACTTCCGCAAGATGTGTATGAGTGACCAGGACGATTTCGAGTCCCAGCTCGTCCGCGAAATGGTTCAGATAGTTTCTGGCATCGGCAAAAATCTGCTTAGGCGCATAAGCAGGATGCAGTTTCAGGATTATTTGCAGTCGTTCTCTTTCGGAAAAATAGGATAGACTTCGCAGTACGTCGTGGAAAAACTCCACCTCGTCAATTTGACCTTTAATGGCCAATGTGGGCAGCCTCGCCTCAACCCACCCGCTGGCGATAGTGACGGTAAATTTTTCTTTGTTTAAATTGAGAGCTCGAACCGCTTCTTCCCGGGAGAGCGTGTGCTCGAAAGAGACATCGTTGGGCGTGCCATGGGTTAGAAAAGTGACATGCGGCTGTGGCTTGAACTGCACGGCGTGTTTTTGCCAGAGCTGTTTTTCAAGTTCGTTGTCGAGGTTGACGTAGTCGGAAATGAAAAGAAATTCCCCGGTGAAGTTTGATTGATAGGCTTCCGGTTCCCATCTAACCGCCATATAACCGTGTTCGATATCTAACGTTGGGATCCCCTGCCGTTTTGCCTCAATCACGGTAGGTCGTGTGAAGCCGGAGTAGTCGGCGTTGCCTATGACCATATCAATTTTGATGTGCTTGGCCAATTGACGGAAGATGTAGGCTGGCCAAACTGCTGTCAATGCCCGTTTGTACATATCGGAAAACTCTTCATAACGCAGCGGGGGTGGGACTTCATTCGGCATGAGGTCGAGCAACTTTTCTTGGCTAAAAGCTGCGCATTTATGTAACTCCCAGGCGAATTCTTCATCCGACAAAATCTCGTTTTTCTCTTTCAACAACTCTTCCGCTGCTTCGACATGTAGGTCATCGGAAGTTTCAAAGCGATTGCCTCCAAACATAATGACGCGAAAATTTTGACAGAGATGTTTTAAAAACTCCTGGTTTCTATCGGGAAACAACGCGACGGCAAAAATAGTATACATGCTTCGATCCAAAATTAATCCTGACACGGCGAAGCCGCTCGTGAAAACAACTCAAATCAGTATATAGGGCAGTTTCTGTCATTCCGAACCGGTTTTCCAGGGTGAGGAATCTGACGGCAGCAGGATTTAGCCTTTAAAAAAAATTCCTTAAGTACCTGCAACTGTCATTCTCAGATTTCTCACCCGACAAAAAACGTCGGGATTCGAAATGACATATCATATTAATCAAGTTTTAGGAGAAGAGTCATCCTGTAAATCGTGTTTATCCTGTTTATCTTGTCTTGTTGTTCAACCATCGCTTCAAGAGTACTTCGTTGAGCATGAAAATGTAATCCTGATTTAAGTAGCGGCAAATCAGCGGAAGTCTTGGGTCCGAAGTTGCGCCGATGTTAAATTGGTTCTGCAGTTGGTGAATCTTTTCGTCAGCTTTGCGCAGCTCATCCGCGGGAATTTTCGCTAACGCATTTGTGAGAAAGTGCTTGATGATCGAATAATCGATAAATTGCCGGGCAAAGCACCCCGGGCAAAGAAATTCTCTCCTGATCAATAAAGTTCTTTGCACCTGCAATCGGTGGCAGACGTCGCAAGACGCGCATCTGAGGGTGAAATCATAGTTGATGGGTCCCATTTTACATTCGAAGCCCGCAAGGGTGATCGTCGCCTTATAAAGCGGGTCGACGCCGCGGAATCGATACGTGTCACACCACTTCGCGTTCGATTTTGGCTGTAACTGCTCGCATTCCTGCATCTCCATACCCTGAACAGAGAGATGCAAGCGTAATAGATATTCCGCTTCGAACCAGCGGGTCGCATCCGGCAGACCGCATAAGTGCTGAAAAAACTTATGAGCTTGCTGGTTTTTGTGAGCGAGCAGGGAAATTTTTATGGCTTCCTGTAATACGGCGCCGCTCTGCGGATAGCGCCGCAACCCATCTTTGAGTAAAGATAAAGCCGTTTTGAAGTCGCGCTGCAATCGGAGCTGTTCAAGCGTTTCTAATTCTTTAGGGTTCATGTTTTACCTTAGCGGAGATGACCGAGATGGTTTGTTCAAATTGTCGTTCTATTGCGTCTGTTTCAAAGCTGGCGCGGGTTTCATCGATCTCGAGCAGCGAGTATAGAACCCGGCAAAAGAAGGCATCATCGACTTTTTCATAGCGCATCATCGGCAGGGCAGCGCATACAGCACGATCGACGACGATTCGAATTTTTGTTCTGCGGTCACCCAACTCGAACGCGCCATCAGTACACCCCAGTCCATGCCGGGCTGAAATAAGCGCAGACACTGGCAAGTCGTGTTGTACCGGCCGGCCATCTAGCGCAAACCGTTCGGTGAGTCTGCCGCCATTGCGCGCGCCATAGAAGAGCGACTCCATTTGAAAACCGCTCGGCAGCAGTGTCAGGTATCCGGTACGAATGGCGCCATAGAATTGATTCTCGAGTTTAACCCTCATGGACAGTTTGATTTGCGGAGGGCCCAGCGAGAGGGTCCAGCATTTTTCCATTTCTCCTACGCCCAAATCGATATTCGATTTTATCTCGATCTGCGCGGCTTCCGTGTACACCTCAGGTTGTACTCTCACCAAATCGGTGATGCGCTTTTTACCCGGGATTTCGATGACGGTGTGGCCGCTGTAAAAATCCGCGCCGAATCCGATATTTCGATAATAGCCGTGCTCCAAAGTCCCAAATAACGGCTGCTCTGAAACACTCGTGTCTGTGAAACTTTCGATGGCGAGACCGCGAAATAAATTAAACACGACTTTCAGCCGGTCCGTGGCGACGGTCAAATATTTGTTTGTTTGGGAGACGTCAAAAGGGCTTTTACCTTGGATGGGCCTAGGCGCTTGGCCGAAAAATCCAAGATCACTTCCCGAAGGCGCCTCGCCGAGGGTTTTTTGGGCACAGGGTGGGAGTGGAACTCGCTCGGCGGGGACGCCTTCGCTAAGAAAAATATGTTTTTTGGCCAAGCTCCTAGGCTGAGATGGCCATATGAGACTTCGGTTCATTTGACGACGTTGTTTTTTGTAGAAGCGCTCCAGGTGCGAGCGAAAGGCCTGCCATCGTTTGGCGGTGATGTGGGTGCGAAAATCGCTGGACCAGAGGGTGCAAAGCTCTTTCCGGATTTCCGGGTTTCGTTCATCGCGAGCCAAAAGCGTTTCGTAAATGCGATAGCACCGGGTGTTGATGTTCAGATCGTCCCGGCCGGTGACAGCCCAGCGGGTCAAATTGTATTTTTCCTGTTTCTTTACCGGCACAGGTTGTTCGGTGCTTTCGAGATGAAGTTCATGCCCGGCTTCTGAGCTCGACGCTCCGCTTAAGACCTCCGAGGGAAATATGAGATCAAAGTCGCTCTGTTTTTGCAGTCGCAGGAACAGCTTGCGTATACGCGCCCACTCCCCGTTTTCGTAGAATTCAGACTCTGTCGGATAGCGCCCGGGGCGAAAGTCAAAAATCTCGGCATCGTTACCATACAGCGGGAAATACCGTGTCGTGCTGCATCGGTGCTGTTCGAGATAAGTCAGATATTCCTTCAGCGAATCTTCACCGTGTGCGTAACGCTGAAATTTTTGAAAAGCGATGCAATCCAGCCAGATGACTGGGACCGACCTCTCATCCGGTGTCAAAGCGCGTTGGGGAAAGTAGCGCCAGGAGTCGTCCCATTCTGGGTGAACCCGCCGAGGATTGTTCCATTCCATCATTATGGCCTCATAACCGCTGTCGAGATAGTGCTCGATCAGACCTGAAGAATAGGCCATTTCATTGATCAGCGCGATTTCGGGGGATACCCCCAGAACCTTCCGGTAAACGTGCACTCCTAACTTCTGATTCCAAGCATTGACTTCCGCCGGCGCCAGCGGGCCGATGATTTGGGCGTAACCGCTGCCAACCAGCTCCACTTTTCCAGCGGCGATTAAATCTACGAACTGCTCGACCCATTCCCGATCGATGTCGTTTATCTGTTCCAATGTGTACCCGGACAGCTCGATGGCAAGCGGCACACCCGTGTCCGCGGCCAATCTCAAAAGCGGCCAGTAACATTTTTCGATCACCTTCGGTCGACTTTCCCGTTCGATGGAGGAGTACATCAAGTTGAGATGAAAGAGACAATATAAGCGCAACATGTTTAGAGCGGGTCCGTTTCGATATGGATGTCCGTTATGGCCGCTTCGGCTGCTTTTCTGGCCGCCTGCCTGGTATTGCCGGTAGCGATGACCACGCCCGCCCGCGCCGGATGGTTGTCGATAGGTCCGACGATGGCGTTTTCCGAAACGGTGATTTGACAGAAGGCGATTTCAGCCCTGCGAGCGACGCTATCAACCCCGGAAATCCGAGCCACACGACCGGGTTTTGGAAAAAGGTAGCGCTGACAAACCGGACGTTGAAATCTCGGCCGCACATCTTCCGGATCGACTCTTTCACCCAGCGCCATTTTTATCGCACACCGGACGAATTCGACGCCGGTATTCAAAGGGATCTCATGGGTGCAAAAATAGCCTCCGCTCAAGCGTGCGGCCAGCTCGATCACAAAAGGCTGATTTTCATGAATCACAATATCCCCTTTAACCGTGCCCTGGCGTACGCCCAGACTTAAAGCGGCCTTTTGCACCAGCTCTTTCACTGCTTGTTGAACATCCGGAGCAAGGTGACTCGGCAGGTCGCCGCCGTTCTCAATGATGTGCGGAGCGAAGCGGTCGAGAAACTCGTAGTTGCGATCCGAGAAACCGACCGTATAAGCCTTTCCTTCCAAAACGATGGATTCTGTGCTCACCTGTGGACCGCTCAAAAAGCGTTCGACCATGACGCGGCCCGTCGGAGAATACCGGTGAGAGGCTTCATAAGCCCATTTGAGATCGATCTCCGGAGTGAGCCGGATGACGCCGCGCGCTCCCCGGCTGTCCACGGGTTTTAGTACGAGAGGATAACCGGTCTCCGCAACGACATGTTGCAGATGCGCTGCGGATTCCAGCGGACCGAACCAGGGAACCGGTACGCCGTCGCAGGTAAACTTTCGTTTCATCGCCAGCTTATCCATGGCGAGCTGGGCCGTTTGCACGGGAATGCCGGCAAGTCCCAAGTCTTCGGCTACGGCAGCGACGGTGAGAGGAATATCACTGGCCAAACACATCACGCCATCGATACGCCGCACACTGTGGTGACATTTACGCGCGGCATGCACCGTGGCTTCTGCGTCATAGGTGCTGGCGATGATCGCTGCGTCCGCGATAGCCATGCCCGGGGCTTGTGCTTTGATATCGCTGACGATGACAAAGCACCCCATCTCTTTGGCTAGCCGAATACCGGGCACGGTCTCAATGCCCCCCCCGACGATGAGCAAAGTTTGTCTCAAAAGTAGAGACCTCCGTTCACGTTGATGGTCTGGGCGGTGATGTAGCTGCTGGCATCGGACGCCAGAAACACCACGACCTCGGCCACCTCTTGCGGGGTTCCGAGTCGTCTGAGCAGGATGCCTTCAGCCGCTTTGCTCACGGCCGGCGCCTGTAAGCCAGCCGTGGCCATCTCCGAGGCGATCAACCCGGCGGCCACCGTATTGCAACGAATACCATACTTGGCCCCAAAACGCGCGATCACCTGCCCCAGCGAGATCAAACCGGCCTTGCTCGCGGCGTAATGCGCCGTTCTCGGACCGCCATATTGACCGCTCACCGATCCGATGTTGATGATGCTGCCGCCACGACGACGCAGAGCCGGCAACGCTTCTTGTGCACAAATGAACGGCCCCTTGAGGTTCACGTCCAGTATCTCATCCCAATCGCTATCGGTAATCTTGTCGAAGTCAGTTGGCTTATTGATGCCGGCGTTGTTGACCAGAATGTCCAGCCCACCGAACTCTTGTTCAGTGGTTGCGATGGCCTCTCTTATTGAAGGCCGGTTTTGGACATCCATCTGTATCGTTAGCGCTCGACCGTTTTCCGTCAAAATTTGGCTCACGACTTTCTTGGCTGAGTCAGCCTGTTCTCGAAAGGTAAAAACTACGGCTGCCCCGGCTTTGGCTAAGGCCAGACTGATGGCCTTACCGATTCCTCTATTTCCACCGGTTACGAGC
>JBHHWX010000169.1:0-10772 GCA_046756745.1 bacterium
CCAGGCTGGTTTGGGCGCCCATATTCACATACCCCGGCGGTGCGGCGCCATCGATGCCAGTGAAGAGTAGAGATTGGCCGGTCGTGAGACTTTGGTGCAGGGTCAATTCCACAAAGTCGTCGTAGGCGAGTTTGAGCTGACCACGAACGCCGGCGACCGTGCACGCATTTGGCACACCGCCTCCGAAGTCAATTTGTTTACGCACGCTGTTGACATGGACCTCACCCGTGGCCTCGAACTGCGCTGAAGGATCGAGGTGAAATGCAGTTCCCTGCAAATCGATATTTCCAGAACGCGGGCTGCAGGATTGGGTAGAATAGCCGAAGCCATGTCCCGTGCCTGTGGCATTCGAAAAGGTGATATCAAACGGATCGACGACTAACGAGTTCACATCCAGCCTGATCTTCTTAAAGAAAAAACGTTCAGGGTGCTCGGAAAAATTAGTTGAATCGCTGGTCGAAAGGGTTAGATATTCACGGCCGATAACCTCAGGCCCGCCATTGTCAAAGGAAAAATCACAGTAGATGATTGCGGGCTTCGTGGTATCCCCGCCCATGAACAGGAGATACTCGTCGCCGCCGGGAACCGGCAGGAAGCTGCTGTAGTCAATCACATCCTCGGCGTTGCTATAAAACGCCGGCAGCACCGTATTCGTCTCGCTGATGTCGCCTTTGGCGTTCTCGACGAAGACCGTACCGTTGACGCCCGCCGGCGCCGTGAAGGGCTCGGCATTCTTGTAGAAGGCGCCATCTTTGACCAACGTCACACTCTGTGATTGCCCATCGATCTTGACTTCAGCGCGAACGGACAGGATTGGGAACGCGCGCGGCGATGCATTGACCAGCACGTGCCGAAAGTCCGGCGTGAAAGTTGCGAGGTTAATGCGCGCGCCAGGTTGCGAGCCCGGGCTTTTCATACTGACGATGGTTTCGCGGTGCATGGGCAAGTCCAGGAGGTTCTCCGGCCGGCCCTGGGCGTTCCACTCATCTTGCACTGCCTGCGAAGGCGAAGTCAGGAACCAGTTGCCGGGATAGGGCCGGCCTTCAATAGTGACCGGCCCACTGTTTTCCTGCACGTCAAACACCAGCGAGATGACGTCTCTAAATGTAAGGCCTGGATCATAAACGGCAGTGCCCGCATAAATTTTGTAGAGATGAGTTTCGCCATCGCCGAGGTCTGCATGCAGATTCACCACCACCGGCTCAATGTTGGCCTTCCATGACGACCAATCCACATCGTTGTCAAAACTTTGGGTATCGGAATTCCACCGCCCGATCTTGCCATCCACCTGGGTGACCACGAGAGCGAGCGGTGCGCCGAGCTGCACAAGCTTCAGCTCCTCAAGCGTGAGGGCGATCTGGTTGTTGTTGACGTCCCGCTCCACCACCACATTCGGCGCAGAGGCCTCCGGAAAACGCTCCCCCGGCGCCAACGTGTTTACCGTCAGATCCGGCGTGATCGTCGCGATGACTTTCCCGCCAAGCACTAGATTGAACTGTGTCTGCAAATCAAGAATGGGCGCGCTGCCACGGTTTTCGAAGAATATTCCGAGGCTCAAAAAGGCCGCCTCGCTGGGATTAACCGAGCGGGCTCTGCTCCAATTCACTTCGTTGGTGACGGTTGAGCCTAACGTAAAAGAGGCCGAAAGCGACATGGACAAGGTCGCCGAGGCGCTGGCATTCATCCCTCCGGTGCCGACCTCCGCTCCAACGGTTTCCGAGTAACCAACCTCGACGCCCACGCTCGCTTCCTGGGTCATCGCATCGGAACGGCTGCCGCCGTCCGTGTCCGTGATTTCACCGTTCGGGATAATGGTGTAGGTTGGCATCTGCACCACGATGACCGGGCTTGCGGCCACCAGCGGATGGTTCTCCGGCACGGTCACTGCCGGGTGCATGTTGACGCCGCTCACTTCGGTGAAATCGCTGTACGGGTCGCCGTCCGTGCTCCAGCGGTCGGGGTCCGTCTTATACGTAATGTCCGGCAGCACGCCGTCGCACGGTTGGGCCGCAGCGTGCATCACACCTTCCCGGCGGCAGTAATAGTAGCCGTCGAGTTCAAGTTCATTTGAAACACCGTCCTCGTCAGCGTCTGCGTTGGCCAGCATGGTACGAATGGCGCCGTCGGGTTTCACATAACTGATGGTTCGCTCCGGTTGCGAAGATTGGAAATTTGCTGATTGGCTGAATCCGGACGTCACCGGAATGGCAGCTAACAAGCCGGTGAAACTGATCCGAATAAAAGCAAAACGGTGTCGTTGCACCAGACGGTTTATGAGTGTTGATATTGTTATCATCATTCTCCTCCTGTAATTTTTGTTCGAATTTACCTTTCAAAAGGTCTTATCTCTAAACGCAGGAAAACGGCGCAAAAGTGATCATCCGGTCGCGACTTTTTTTGCTATGTGAACGTGCCGAGGCTATCAAATTTTACAGTTTTACCAAAGTTCTTTATCACGCCTATGTGCAGGATTTTGTGAAATACCGCAAAAAGGCTGACGTGGAGTTATTGGATCATATTTTCCAGCAATTGCCGGCCAAAACCGGCTCACGAATCAAGTACGCCGGATTGTATCCGGAAAAGCGGGTCGAAAAAATAACAAAATCTGTGAATCACCTGGAACATGCGCTGCTGTTTCAAAAAGTGCGATCATCTACGGCACAAGGCATTCCACTTGGCGCCAGCGCCTCGGACAAGGTATTCAAAACCATTTTTGTGGACATCGGTTTGATGCAGATGGGGGACTGTCCTTAATATGGGAAATATTCACCGGGAAAATGAGGGCAAGCTCAAATTTATGCCCCTTTACACGTTGCTGCGATTGAGATAAATAGCAAATCCGAATGGCCAAATCCAAACCCCATTTCGGGATTTGAATTCTTCGAAATTCAAAAACAAAAAATGTTTGAGTTTTAAGGAATGAATAATTTCAGACAGGTAGGTTGTTTTTCCTGACCGGCGTGGTCTGATAATAGTGAGAGCGCTTTTTAGCCGAAATAATTCAAGATCGTAACCGCGAGGCAAGCCTTCAAAAGAAATCTCCTCGTACTCTTTGATGATCTGTTTTATTTTTTCCATTTCAAATTGACGAAATTTGCGCTTTTGTCCGTTACTGATGGACAATTTAATGAATTTTTGCAGATGACGCAAATAAGTTGATCTTTTTCCGCGGTTTACTTAATTTAGCCAACACTTATCACTTACAAACGCGATCCTCGAACGCTTTCAGGGTCAGCGTTTTCTAAGAGCCTGCACAACAAAAAAATGTTGCGACAAATGTCGTAAACGCCTCTTCACTCGAGACGATTGCATGACAATTTCCAAGCGTTCCTGAGGCATAATAACCAAGATAATCGGAAAGCACAGATTCCGGTAGAACCTGTTTTTAATCCGTGCTTTCTGCTTATCCGGGTTCTTATCATTTCGGCCCGAGCTAAAATAAAGCCCTGCAAACGAGACGTTCGCGGTACGAAAAACGAGCGTTTCCTAAGAGATTCGAGTGCACGCTGTCATTTCGACGGAGCGGAAGATTATCCACAAGTCAAGTGTTGTGATAACAGATTTTTGACCTCGACAAACATCGTCGAGGTTCGAAAGGACAAATGGGATAGCGCCCTCTCTCGCGGCTAACGTCTCGACATAAATGTCGAGTTACGATCTACAATTTTTTTGAATTACTTTTGAGGTACCCGATGGACCGCAAACGCTGGCATAAAATCCAGACCCTATTTGAAAAAGCACTTGCCGCGCCCAATGAGGAACGGGAGGCGTTTCTCATAAAGGCGTGCGACGGCGACCGCGAGCTCTACAAAGAAGTCCTCTCGTTGCTCGAAGCCGACGCCAACGCCCACAGCCTGCTCGACGGCCTGGCTTTGGACGCCGTGGATTTCGCTCAGGAATTCAACCTGGAGGGGCAGCGCATTGGACCGTATCAAATTGTGCGCGAGATCGGCCGCGGCGGCATGGGAGCGGTCTTTCTCGCCGAGCGCGCTGAAGGCGACTTCGAGCAGCAGGTGGCGGTGAAGTTGATCAAGCGCGGCATGGACTCCGAGCAGATTCTCAAACGGTTCAAAAGTGAGCGGCAAATTCTGGCGCGGCTCGAGCATCCCAACATTGCCCGGCTTTTGGACGGCGGCATCAGCAATGAGGGTCTGCCCTACTTTGCCATGGAGTATTTGGAGGGAGAGCCCCTCAGCGCCTATTGCGACAAACATAAACTCTCCGTTAAACAGCGTCTTGAATTATTTCAAACCGTCTGTGCCGCCGTACACTATGCCCACCGCAACCTCGTCGTGCATCGCGATCTCAAGCCCGGCAATATTCTGGTCAGCGAAGACGGCACAGTTAAACTGCTCGATTTCGGCATTGCCAAAGTACTGGCTTCGGACGACGATAACAACTGCCCGCCATTCCGCACCCTGACGCAAACCGGCATGCATGTCATGACGCCGGAATACGCCGCTCCGGAACAAGTGCGTGGCGAACCGGTGACCACTGCTACGGACGTCTACGCCCTGGGCGTCGTCCTTTATGAGCTGCTCACCGGACAGCGGCCATTTCACTTCACCAGCCAAGCGCCCGCTGAAATAGAGAAAGTGATTTGCACCACCGAACCGGAAAAACCGAGCACGGCTGTCGGCAAGAAGAAACCCGCCACCCGCCAAACTCGATCCGAATCAGCGATAGGTACAGATGAGATCAGCGCCCGGCGCGCCACGCAGCCGGAACGTTTAAAGCGACAGCTCGCCGGAGACCTGGACAATATCTGTTTGAAGGCACTGAAGAAAGAAAGCGAGCGGCGCTACACTTCGGCCGAACAGTTTTTGGAAGACATCAAACGCTATCTCGCCGGGCTGCCGGTGCACGCCCGGCCGGACACCTTCGGTTACCGGGCGCAAAAGTTCATCCACCGGCACAAAGGCGCTCTGGCCGCAGTGCTCACAGTCGTAGCCATGACGGCCACCCTGGTCGTTTTTTATACCGTGCGGCTGGCGCAGGAACGGGACCGGGCGCGTTTGGAGGCCCGGAAGGCCGAACAAGTTTCGGACTTCCTGACCGGACTGTTCAAAGTATCGGATCCGGGACAATCGAAGGGCAAGACCGTTACGGCACTCGAGCTTCTCGAAACCGGCGCCAGTCGTGTGCAAACCGAGCTGGCCGGCCAGCCAGAAGTGCAGGCTGCCATGATGGATGTCATCGGACATGTGTACCGATCTCTCGGTCTTTACCGCGAAGCCGAGGCACAGCTCAAAGCGGCCTTGCAGATTCAGGAAGACCTCACCGGAGCGGACAGCCCGGCAACCGCTGAAGCTTTGATTTCTCTGGCGCTTTTGTACCACGACGACTTCGACCACGAAAAGGCGGAGCAAGCGCTAACACGAGCCCTGGAGATTCGACGTCAAAAGCTAACTGCTTCCTCACCGGAGATAGCGGAAAGTGTGCACCTGCTGGCACAAATTCACCATCTTAAGGGAGACTATGAAACCGCAGATTCGCTGTATCAGACAATTCAAGATGTCTTAACTTTTGAGAATTCTGCCGCCATCCTGCGCGATTACGGAGTGTTACAGCGCGAGCTGGGAAATTACCAAAAAGCCGAGGCGCTCTATCGAAAAGCGCTCGAGTTCGACCGGAAATCCTATGGCGGCCTGCACCTGGAAGTGGCTTTCGATCTGCACGATCTGGCAGATGCGCTGAGAAAACAGGGGAAATTGGAAGCGGCAGAACCGCTGTACCGCCAGGCCCTGGAGATGCGGGAAAAGCTGTTCGGCGAGGTGCATCCGGATGTGGGCGAGACCCTCAACCATTTGGCCCGGCTGCTCTCTCAAAAGGGAGATTACCAGGCGGCCGAACCCATCGCGCGCCGCGCCCTGCAAGTGCGGAAACAGGTCTATGGCGAAGAGAATGTCGCTGTGGTGGCCAGCAGCGGCAATCTGGCCGGCACCCTCAAAGCGCAGGGGAGTCTGGACGAAGCCGAACAGTTATACCGCTGGAACCATGAGACCCTGCTCAAATTAGTGGGTGGGGAGCATCCGTATGTGGCGGCTTCGCTCAATAGCCTGGCCGGTATCCTGCTGGCTAAAGGGGAGTTAACAGAAGCTGAGGCGTTGTATCGCCAATCCCTCGCTTTGCACAAAAAAGCCCTGCCCGCAGGCCATGTCAATCTTGCGCACCCGCTGCTCGGTCTGGGGGAATGCCTGGTCGCCCGCGGCGAAGCGGCGGCTGCTGAACCTTTTTTGCGCCAGGCGCTCACCCTGCGTTCAGAAGCGCTCGGCGAAAACCACTGGCGCACATCGGAAGTTCAGCGCATGTTGGGGCGCTGCCTGGTCGAGCTAAAAAGGTTTCCCGAAGCAGAAAAACTCCTGTTGACATCTTACCAATCACTGCGCGAGAAGTATCCCGAGCGCAAGAAAGCGTTCCAGCGGACGACGCAAGACTTGATTCTGCTTTATGAGAAATGGGGCAAGCCCGAGCACGTTGGCGATAACCGGCAGGTTTTGCAGAATTAAGTGAGTGTGATTGCGTGCAGGTGAGAAATGATTCTTACGGAAAAATCCCCAATTGCATGTACGAAACCGCGATTTTATTGATGGCGCACAGAAACGCCGCGGTTCGCAAATCCGTGATGCCTTCCGTAGTCAGCTTAGTTTCCCGGATGGCGTCGTAGGCATTGACCATGGTCTCTTCCAACCCGGAGTTCACCAGATCGATCTCATCGGCGCCATGGGTTACATGGCTTTTTTCTTCCGGAGTGAGTTGTTTTCCGGTCAAGCGTTCGACGGTGTTCAAAAGCGCCAGGTTCGCCGCCTCTTCGAAACGCTTGCTCATGCGGCCGAAGCGCACGTGGCTCAAATTCTTCAGCCACTCGAAATAGGAGACCGTCACTCCGCCGGCATTCAAGTACATGTCCGGCAGGATCATGACACCTTTCAATTTGAGAATGTCCGCCGCATTGGAGGTCGTCGGACCGTTGGCTGCTTCCGCGACGATTTTCGCTTGGATACGGGGTGCGTTTTCGGCGGTGATCTGGCGCTCCAAGGCCGCCGGCACCAGAATATCGCAGTCGTATTCCAAAGCCTCGGCACTGTTCTCGAAATTGTGGGCGCCGGGGAAATTCAAAATCGAGCCGCTTTCCTGACGATGATTTTGTACGACATCCGGATCCAAGCCTTTGGGATGGCAGATGGCGCCGTCGTATTCCGCGATGGCCACTACCAGGGCGCCGGCCTTATGAAAGAATCGGGCGGCGTGAAAGCCGACGTTGCCCAGCCCCTGTACCACCACTTTCTTGCCTTCCAGCCCCGGAGAGAGACCGAGCTTTTTCATGTCTTCCGCATAGGTCAAGGCATGGCGGACGCCATAAAACACCCCATGTCCTGTGGCCTCGATCCGTCCCCGAATTCCGCCTTGCTCAATGGGCTTGCCGGTAACACAAGCAGCCGCGTCGATTTGACCGGGATTGAGCGCCGAATAGGTATCGGCGATCCAGGCCATTTCCTGCGGGCCGGTGCCGTAGTCCGGCGCCGGCACATCGATCCCCGGCCCGATGAAATTTTTCTTCACCAGCTCGGCAGTATATCTGCGGGTAATGCGTTCCAATTGCATGGGCGAATATTTGCGAGGCTCGACTTTAATTCCCCCTTTAGCGCCTCCAAATGGGACATCCACCAAAGCGCATTTAAACGTCATGAGAGCGGCGAGCGCTTTCACCTCGTCTTCCGTGACTAACTCGCTGTATCGAATGCCGCCCTTTACAGGCAGTTTATGATGACTGTGCTCCACGCGAAAGGCCTGAATGATCTCATACGACCCATCTTCGTATTTCAGAGGAAACTTGAACTGATAGATGCTGTTATTATACTTGATTTGCGCCAGCAACCCTTTCGGGAACGAGGTATACGATGCGGCTTTGTCAAAGAAGCTCATTACGGTTTCGAAAAACGACAGTTTGTGGGAAGCCATTGGGATGCCCTAATCAGTCTCGGGCCAAACGAAAGCCAGACTGTCACAGTACGATTCTGCCCACCTTCCGTGGGTGATTTCAGTGGAAACGTGACTTTCACCGGGGGAGGCGGCGCCACTCGTCCTGTTACCGGGACAGGTACTGCACCCTCGAGAGAAGTCCGGGTCGTCAACACCAGCGCCCATTCAGGAAGCACAGTGAGCGTCCCCATCGAGCTCATTTCGCAAGGCGACGAAAATGCTTTGGGGTTCAGTCTGGAATTTGATACGGCCGTTCTCACCTATGTTGATTCAGCCCGCGGTGCGGACGCAAGCTCGGCGCAGCTCAACGTCAATGACGAAAACAAAGACCTGGGGAAACTGGGAATCGCACTCGCCTTACCAGCCGGGCAGACCTTTGCCGCCGGAATACGTGAAATCGTGATCGTGAAATTTGACGTCAACCCGGAAACTACTGACGACTCGACTGACATCCTCTTCACTGATGACCCTATAGCCCGCGAAATTGTAGACGCCGACGCCAACACACTAACCGCAACCTGGACATCCGGAACGGTGAGCATCACTCACGGCTATGAGGCAGATGTCGCTCCCCGACCAAATGGCAACGGTAGCGTGACCATTTCTGACTGGGTGCAAGTTGGACGGTTCGTCGCAAAGTTAGATACTCCTCGTACCGATGTGAACGAATTTCAGAGAGCCGATAACGCGCCTAAACCGTGCGGTGACGGCAAAACAACCATTGCCAACTGGGTGCAAGCAGGACGTTATGCGGCTGGTTTGGACACTCTCCATAAAGCGTGTGGGCCCACAGAACCCAACCCTTTCTCAACGCTCACAGCAAAAGCCGCTTTCGCTCCGTTCAATACCGCGAAGGCGCTGGCGCAAGAAAGCGTGGTTCGCGTTGTCGGGGATACCATCTCCGCAGGCGACACCGGAGCCGTAAAAATTGAGCTGGAGGCGGTTGGCAATGAAAACGCTTTGGGATTTAGCTTAGTGTTTGACCCTGCTATCCTAAAATATGAGTCAGCAAGTTTGGGACCCGCAGCCGGCGGCGCCTTTCTTAATGTCAACACCAATGAAGTGCAGGATGGTCGTGTGGGTCTCGCGTTGGCGCTGTCAGCCGGTCAATCCTTTAGCGCTGGGACTCAGGAAATAGTCAATATTCTCTTCGTGGACCTATCGAAAATTGATACGGTGTTAACCACACTGATTCATTTTGGCGATCAACCTATTGCACGCGAAGTTGTCGATGCCAATGCCATTCCAGTGTCAGCAACTTTTGTCGACGGAAAGGCCGTCATCACATCCGTCGAGGACAGCCGTGTTTCGGGCAACCTTCCGAATCGTTACGACTTGCAGCAAAACTACCCCAACCCGTTCAACCCCGAAACCACAATTCGCTACCTCCTACCCACGGCGGGACAGGTTGAAATCACAATCTACAACACCCTCGGCGAAACGGTTCGGACTCTGGTCTCCGGGCAAAAGCCAGCCGGGGAGCATCAAGCGAAATGGGACGGCCGCAACGACGCCGGCAGGCACGTGGCCAGCGGACTGTACGTGTATAGTTTACGTGTCGGCCAATTCATTCAAACGCGAAAAATGCTGTTGATGAGATAAATTTTATCAAACCGGTTTGACGAGAAACCAGAGCATGTGTTAGCCCGGCCCCTTCGTCGTACCTTTTTGGGAGACGAGGTCTCGGTGGAGGGGCTTCTGCTAACCGTTCGATGTAGTCTGTGTCCAACGAACCAAGATAGCGAACATCATTCTGCCGGCAATTCAAGCAGGAAATTCACACCTTAAAGATGCAGGAAAAACAGTCAAAACTGTCATGAGTGAAAAATGCAGCGGCCAGAGATTCATCGGCTTTTTGGGGCATTCTGAGAGGCAAAGTGATTTAGGGCAAAACAATTCACTCCGTGAGATAAAGAGAGACAAGCCATACGTTTTTTGAATAGAGTGCGCATCTTCACTTATCTCACCACTCCCCCAGATACCGGATCTCTTCCTTCAGTTCGATGTTGAATGTCTCTGCCACTTGGGATTTCACACGATCGATGACCGCTTTGATTTCCACAGCTTTCGCCGCGCCCATATTCAAAATAAAATTCGCGTGGATGTCAGATACTATCGCGTCGCCAATTCGAAATCCTTTTAAACCGCACGCTTCGATCAAACGTCCGGCAAAATCGTTCGGGGGGTTCGTGAAGACAGAACCGGCGCTCGGCCCGGTAGGCTGCGTTGTGCGCACGTGCAGCTCCTGGCGCAGTTTCCGTTCGATATTTCGGGTGCTGTCCGGTGTGCCTTTCAAGCGGGCAGTGAGGACGATATCTCCGCTTTGTTTTAATATGCTGCTGCGATAAGAAAAGGACAATTCCTGTGGTTTGAGCCTGCGCACCGTGCCGTGTTTGTCCAGTACTTTGACCTCTTCAACCAAGCTGCTCATCCATTTGGTGCGAGTGCCGGCATTTACAGCCACAGCAGCGCCCACAGTCCCGGGAATGCCGATGAGAAACTCTAAGCCGCCGACTCCTTGCTTGGCTGCCTGTTTTGCCAGAACGGCCAAGTTTGTACCGGAATCCACCGCGATGATCGGGCTCTCTAAAAAGTCAATTCCAAGTGACCGGTTTTGAACCACCAGACCGCGAATGCCCCGATCTGAAACAAGAACATTTGCTCCAAAACCGAGGATAGTGATTTTTTGCTGATTCTTTCGGGCGAGTTGTGCAGCCCTAACGAGTTCGTCGGTATCTCTGACTGTCAGAAACAGATCCGCGGGGCCGCCGACCCGCCAATTACAGTGT
>JBHHWX010000170.1:0-10735 GCA_046756745.1 bacterium
GGAAAGGGTGTCGCTGAAGATTTCGTAATCGGTTTGGAAATCTTTGATGTTGATGCGCGTTTTGGGCACGCCGGTGGAGCCGCCGGTTTCGAACACGTAGACCGGTTCGTCTGCCAAGGCTTTCGGTATCCATTTTCGCACCGGCCCGCCGCGCAGCCAATGATCTTCAAAATGCCCCAGGATTTTCAAATCGTCATAACCGCCGATCTCTTTGCGCGGATCAAAATCGAGTTTGCCGGCGAAGTCGAGCCAGAACGGGCTGCCGGTGTCGGGGCTGAAATGCCACTGCACCATTTCGCGCACGTGGGCGTCGAGGCGCTCGCGGGCATCTTTTATTTTTTGGGAAAGAGAGGTGTTTTGAATCTCCATAAGTCTTCTCGTTTGAGCGGATTAATGGATTGATGGATTACTGGATCATTGGTCTTCTTTTATTACGTAGACTGCTTCTTCGTCTGAAACTCGATTCGACCACGTTCCTGATTCTCTTTTCTTTTCGAGGCTGTCCACCAATCGCCAAAGCCTATTCTCGACTTCGTAATGTAACGTATCGATTTCGTTAAACTGGTCTTGTGTAATTTGATCAGTTTCGTTCAGCCCAATGGCTCGAGTTAGAGTTTCTGAAAGTGAAGCCAAGGCGATATATAAAAATTGGAGATATTCGTTAATTGAGCGACGGCTGTAACCTTCAGAAATGTTTGAGGAGACGGATTGGGCCGCATCAGTGATTTGTGCACGAAGCTTAAAGTCTATCTTGTTTTCTTTATAAACAACTTTCCAAATCAGTTTGAAAAGCTGAATGGATTTCTGCCAAACTACAAGCGTCATATAACCCCGATTCTTATTACGTAACTTTGTGTATTCACTCATGTTTCAAACCCCATTGATCCATTGATCCAAAAATCCATTAATCCAAACCTTACTTTTCCAGTGCCACGGCAAATAACTTCACCCAGTTTTTCCGTATCTCTTGCTCGGTATTCCTCCAGTGACATATATTCGCCAGCTCGGAGCTCGGCTTCGACTTTTTCCTTGACTTTATCATAGGCGCGAATGTCATGAAGCTCTTCTAGTGCTTCGAGCAATTTCACCTCCATCGCCTTGATATTTACTTCTTTTGATAATGGTACCGACATGCAACAATGGTTAACTCTGTGGCTGTGACGCTATAAACGAGTCGATGCTCGGAGTTGATTCTTCTTGACCAATGACCCGAAAAATCGGACTTTAAGGGTTCTGGCTTTCCAATTCCTTCAAATGGGCTTCTTAAAGTATCTTTGATGAGTTCGTTGATACGCTTCAATAGCTTTCGGTCATTTTTTTGAAACCAAAGATAGTCTTTCCAAGCCGATTCTGTAAAAACTAATTTCATGAATCGATTAGTTTTCGTTCCTTAACCTTTCCACTTTTGGCTTCTGCAATCGATTTTCGTAAATGCTCAGCATTAGCAGGATTTGACATCAAATAAAGAGTTTCTTGCCAAGAGTTGAATTCATCAAGTGATAGAAGCACAGCTTTCTCTCCTTTATCATTGCAGATAATAGTAGGTTCTACGTCAGAAATCACTTGTTCAATCAAATGCTCTAGTATTTGTTTTGCTTGATTTGCTGTAATTGCATTCATAATAATCACCTAAAATAAGGGGTTATGAGATATAAGCATTTCTTCAAGGACATCTTTCAAATCTCTGCATTCGTCAAGAGGCTCCCGCAGCGCATCTTTTATTTTTTGGGAAAGTGCGGTGTTTTGAATCTCCATAAGTCTTCTCGTTTGAGCGGATTAATGGATTGATGGATTACTGGATTTGAAAAGCTGAATGGATTTCTGCCAAACTACAAGCGTCATATAACCCCGATTCTTATTACGTAACTTTGTGTATTCACTCATATTTCAAACCCCATTGATCCAACAATCCAAAAATCCATGAATCCAAACCTTACTTCCCCATCGCAACCGCAAACAACTTCGAACGATTGCTGATGAAAAGCACGCCGTTCTTGGCCACCGGCGTCGTGTAAACCGCATTGTCCATATTGATCTCCGCAAGCAGCTCCATCTTTTTACCGGCTTTTAAGACCGCCACATCGCCGTCTTCATCGCCGATGTAGACCTTGCCGTCGGCATAATACGGCGACCCCCAAATCGCGGCAAAAGCGTCGTATTTCCAGTACTCCTCGCCGGTCTTCGCATCCCAGCAGTAGACAAAGCCGGGCAGGTCCGCAATGTACATCAGTCCGTCATGGATAGCTGCGGTGGACATGGTGCGATTAAAATCCTCGTTTCCGCGGTGCCAGACTTTACCGGTTCCGGTGATGTCGCCGCGCTTAGCAGCGTCGATAGCGTACCAGTGACCGATGCTCTCGCCATGCTCCGGGTCCTGACCGACTCCGATATAGACTTTGTTATCCCATACAACCGGAGTGGAGATGATGTTGTTTCGAGTGCCGGCGCCGCCCAGCTCCCACACCGCATCTTTCGGGTTGCAGTCAAACTTCCACAGCAGCTTGCCGGTTTCGGGCACAAAGGCATACAGCCAGCCATCGCCGCCCGGAAAGATCACTTGCGGTACGCCGTCGATCACGCCATAAGAGGCATTGGACCACTGGCCGTGCAGAATATTTTCCCCGGGCGAAGCGTCTTCCCAAACCAGCTCGCCGGTTTTTTTGTTCAAGGCGATAAAACTCGGCGCATCCGGCGAGGGAATGTTGATGTGGGTTTCATCGACGCCGTTTGCCGTCACCACAAAAACCAAATCACCCACAACCAAGGGCGAACAGGTCGCCAGATTATGCGGGAACACATCCAGCTCATCGATCATGTCGAAGCGCCAGACGATGTCTTCATCGATTTTGGAGGTGTTCTTTTCATTTGTGTAGGGTCCATCGTTTTCGCCGTCATAATATCCCTCGGTGTCTGCGCAGATGACTTCGGCGCGATTCGAAACATAGTAAATTCTCTCGTCCTCGACAAACGGTCCGGAACAGATTCCCTGCAGCGGCCAGTCGTTCACGCGGCCGGAAGCTAATTTGGGATGCGCGGCCTGCCAAAGGAGCTCGCCATCCGACTCCCGGAACGCCATGACCACCCCGCGGTCGCCTTTCAGCTTCGGATTTCGCTCCGCTTGGTTGTTGGTGCCCACAAAGACTTTTCCGCCAATCACCACCGGGTTGCCATAGGCCTGCGAACCCAATTGGGCGGTCCATTTGATGTTCAGTCCTGATTCCGGGTCCCACTCGCTCGGCAAGCCGGTCTCACCGGATACCATATTTCGATCCGGCCCTCCACCCCACATCGCGGTTTCGACGGTCGCATAAAACCCGATGGTGGACAAAACACCTATACCAATGATCAAACGAAAAATCAACACACTCTGTTTTTTGAACATTCCAACACTCTCCTCAATTACTCTCAGTGATCGTGATATTATCGTAATAAATGGTTGTAGCGGCATCGCCATACAACCCCGGGCTGCCGTGCATATTCGGATGCGGGTCTTCTGCGGTGAGAGTCCAGGCCGCCGGCTCCGGTTCGTCCCTCGGCCAGATTTTGCCCTTGACCACAGCTTTACCGTCTTCGATATCCACACGCATTTTCATGGTGTACCACAGTTCGGGATTCCAGTCGTAATCGACTTCCTGCATCATCCGCAAGGTCGCCGGCCAACTGCGGATTTGCAGCCGCCCTTTCTTGGTCATGAAATCAAAATAGTATCGATTGGCGATCAACCCCATGTCCGGGCTGCGCCGCTTGACTTTCGTGGCTTTCAAATCGGCCTGGATGGTGTAATGGGCCATCGCCGGCGGACCGAGAATGAGGTTGTGCCGTTTGAGCATCCGCTTTGAGGGCGGCTTAGACAAGACTTTGTTGCCGTCCAGCTCTTTCACGACGAACTTCCAGGTTCCCGGCCAGAGCGGTGGATGCTTGTCGATTTCGAAATCTTCAAAATCGAATTCCCAAGGTAAATTTGCAGCGATCTGCACCCGCGCCCGGGACTCCAAGTCGCCGAGTTTCGCAACCACATATCCTGCGCGGTTGCCGGCATTTTTTCCCGGAGCAAACGTGCCGTCGTCGTGGATCATCCCCGGCAGCTTCATGAGGTCGAATTCAGCCTGCACCTCCCCGAGCTTACGGCCCATGCCGTCAAAGGCGCGCACTTTGAATTGAACCCGGTCGCCGGCATTGAGCCAGACCTCTGCCGGGACCACCTGAATGTGAGCCGGTTCGGAGCGAGCCGCCGGCGCTTCTTCCTTCAGCTCAACTGTCGCAGCCGGAGTCACCCGGAATCGGGCATTTTTATCGCCGAGACAAAAGAGGCCGACTTCACTGCTAAAATAAACCCGGCCATATGCGACCGCGGGAGAACCAAAAATCTCCGCTGCGCGCCTCTCATCAAAGGTGAGCTCCTTTTGGTCGAGAAATTCCGCCTGCTTTGCACCGGGTTTGACGATGTGGAATCCGCCGGTGACTTCGGTCGCATATATTTTGCCATCCGCCCAAACCGGCGAGCCTTTACCGATGGTCCCCAAATTCAAAGTCCAAACATTTTTCCCAGTATTGGCGTCCAACGCAACTAAGTTTCCGGCATTGGTCACGACATACAACCGATCTTGATGCATTAAAGGCGAGGCATAGCCCACACCGATCGCGTCATGTCGCCAGACCTCGTGTGTTTTGGTAACGTCGCCGCTGCCGGTAGCGTCGATGCACACGATACGGCCCATGCTCTCATTGTCGAAGTTTTCTCTGCCGTGGCAGGCGTAGACCCGGTCGCCTTCGACGACCACCGAAGATTGAATGGCGCCTTTACTTAATTTGAAGCTCCAAACCTGCTCGCCGGTGCGTACTTTCATCGCGTAGACTGAGCCATCTCCAACGCCGGTGATGAGCAGACGCTGCCCCTTGATCACAGCGACCACCGGCACAGAGTAGTTGGTGTTTTTGTTGCCGCCGGCAATGGTGGAAATCCAAACCAGCTCACCGGTTCGCTTGTCGTAGGCATAAAACCGGTGTTTCATGATCAAAAGCTCGCCCCAGGTATTGTTGGCGAAATTGACGATAACCAAATCCTCATCGACCACCGGCGTGCAGGTCCGGCCGCCGTAACCAGCGAAGCGGTTGACCTCTTCAACAAACGAATGTTGCCATAAGATTTTACCGTCCTGGCTGTAACAAGTGAACAATCCATCGACGCCGAAGAAATAGACGTTTCCGGTCTCCGGATCGCCGGTGAGGCTCGACCAGCCGACGCGGTTAAAAGGCACCGTGGTGTGAAACACGTTGTTTTTGTCCTCCCACATGAGTTTGCCGTCTTTGGCGTCGTAGCACGCCACCACGCGCTGCATGTCGATCCCTTTCCCGGTTCGACCGGCCACATAAACCCGGCCGTTCATCACAATTGGTGTGGAACGGCCAATGAAATCAGCTTTCCAGATCAGATTGTCGCCGTCCAAAGACCAGGTGGAAACAAGACCGGTTTCGTCGGAGACGCCATTCTGGTTCGGCCCGCGCCAGCTCGGCCAATCGGAAGCGAAGGCCACGTTCGCGATAAACGAAACCAGCGCCAAACCGGAGAAAAACGAATTTTTTAAACTTGTTTTCTGCATTCCTTCCCTCACCCTTTTGAAATAAAATGACAAGTCTGAGAATTGCATAATAATAAATGTAACACTCTCAATGGAAAAAATCTACTATAATTTTGAGTTATTATTTTCAATACGTTTAGTTGCATTTTCAACAATGCTTTTTGAGTTCTTCGCAATAATTTCCGTATCCTTGAGATTGTCCTTCAAAACATCCTTGATATCCTTTAATTCATTGAATTTCAGTGAGGCAATTTTATCCGCGACTCCGATTAAAACGCCGAGATATTGAAACGAATAAATGAATGGTACAGCCACGGATTTACACTGATTGACAAGTTTGTATCAATGGCAGAGAATGGCTTGCGCGAGAAATGGATAAAGCCGGCATTGAATATCAACGTCGTGAGAACTGTTTTATTGATATCACAGATATGCAAAAAGCCCAAGAGATGGCCGATGCGACTGCCAAGCGAAATTGGCACAAACTCCTGGACAGATTTTCTGACCGGTTCAATCCACTTTTGCAACAACTCGATATTCATGGGTACTATTGGACGATTCGTGAAACTGAATATGCCACAGATATTATTTTTAACGATGCCGCTTATCTCAAAACACTTTACAAAACGCTTATCCATCATGCAATAGAAAATTTTAGTTGCGAAGACGTCATGCGTTTTCTTCAAAGACGTTCAAATATTCGCTTTAAGGGCGAGGTCGTCAGTGATGTTCGAAAACGCGTCGAAGGGACTTGTATAAGGCACCGGGTTGAAGAGAACTCGATCAAAATGTACGACAAACAAGGATATGTACCGAGGATCGAGACAACCATAAACAACCCGAGACGTTTTAAAGTTTACCGAAACACCTATAGAAAGGGCCAACAAACAAAAGCCTGGATTCCTATGCGCAAAGGCGTAGCCGACGTCTATCGCCGTGTCGAACTCAGCCGTGCTGCCAATGCCAGGTATTTAGTGTCTGAACGAAAACTCGAAAAATGCTCGATTTAAAACCGCTTCGCGAAGGCGTCCCCGCCGAGCCAAGCAGGAATGACCCCTCGGCCAGGAGGCCTTCAGGAAGAAAAGGTCGTTTTCGTTCAGACACTATTTAGAAGCCCTCTCAGTAGAAGGAACGGTGTCGTCACATCGGAAAAACTTCCCGACTCATACGGCTTCTAAGAAACTTTGCTAAAAAAACACGATGTTGTCGCCTTGTCAATCCGTGGCTAAAAGTTATCGTTCTATAGATTCTATAGTGTTTTGATTCTTAATAATATTCTATTTTGAATGTTTCATGACATATTGTACCTAAGCTCAAATATATTCTGCGAAACTTGAGTAAACAATCGAGTGGGTCTGTTAAGCTCCAATAGACAAAAACCGGCTGCCCATAGCCGGACAGCCGGTTTCTTCAAAAAGTGAATCTAAAATGAAGAGGGAGTTTATGTTCTTTCCTTGATGTCCACAGAGCCATCCGGATTTATGGTGACGTCATAGGTTTTGTCCCCTTCGGTGACGA
This sequence comes from bacterium, assembly GCA_046756745.1. Taxonomy (GTDB): domain Bacteria; phylum Zhuqueibacterota; class Zhuqueibacteria; order Oceanimicrobiales; family Oceanimicrobiaceae; genus JBHHWX01. The sequence goes on from JBHHWX010000170.1 coordinate 7,098, forward strand.
CACCGTTGCCCGAACCGTCGGGATAGAAGTCGAACACGAACGTGGCGACCGGATCCGCCCTGCTCTTAAAATCGGCCTCAGACGTGTATACTTTGCCCTCTAAATGGGCGCTGCCGTCACTGTAGCCTTGGGCTGCGAACGTCTCGAAGGTGCCATCCGCATTCCGCCACTCGCCGGAAATATCCTCGACATCCGGAGTTTCCGTGATTTCAATAAATCCCCGGCTGCCATCAGAGTTCTCGACGTCAAGTCTCGTGGAAAACACATCGTTGAGTCGCTGCTGGGTGATGGTGACCTTTTCGCTGTCTTTGCTGCCATCGAGGTTTGTCACTTCGCGCTCAAACGAGCCGCTGATGGTGGAATCCGCCGCATTCACCACGTAGGAGCCGGACTCGGATACGGACACGGGATCGTGGCCGGCGGGAAAAGTAGTTGTCAGAGAGAAGCTGCCTTCGCCGTCATCGTCCGCGCTGTCAAACTCGCCTTCGATCTTCGTGCCATCGCGACGCTGCTCTAAAAGCGTGCCCGTGCCATCTTCCTTAAAAGTTACTTCTTCCAGACTCTTACTGTTATCATTAAATACGGATTCTTTTGAATAGCTGCCGCCGCTGCCTTCATGATACTCGAAACGAGCGCCGGTACGGGTGAGAAAGCTTGAGCTGGAGTAGCTAATATCGCTGGTCAGCGTGCCTCCGGTCGGTTCGGTTCCCGGCTGATAAGAGTCCGGTACAAAGCTGGCTGTTTCTTCTTGAATGAGCTGATCCGGTTTGTACCGTTTGAGAAGGTCGACGCGTTCCAGAACGTCATCGGAATCATCTAACAGAGTCGAGTTTAAATCCGCCCGCACATCTGTTGAATCGTAAGCAACTGGGTGGCTTTCAGGAAATTGTTTCCCGACCAGAAAGAAGTGGGCTTTCCCATTTGTGGGATCATAGACAAGCTTGCTGCGATAGGTGATCCCGTTTTCTTCAAATTCGAGATCCCAAATCACGGAATCGCCTGCCGCCGATTGAATGTCCGTATTTGACTTACTCAGTGGCAGTCTGGCCCAGGTTCTCTGCTGCATCACTTTTGCGAATGCCATCGCCTTTTCCGGATTTTCCATTTCAGGAATTTCGAGATCGATAATCTCGTCTTGGCCGCCAATCAATTGGCTCGTTTCGCTGAAAGAAGACAGATTGCTGAAAATCTGCACGCCGGCGCTGCTGGTCGTTTTCACAACCTTGGATATTTGGGGCTTGTTCTGGTCAGGCGCCGGTGAAACCGGGTTTTCGCTTGTGCAGCCGGTCAATCCGAGCGTTCCGAGCAAAACAACGACTGCAAAACATTTCAAAATTGATTGTAACTTCATGATAACCTCCTTGGAATGAAAACAAATTCTAAATAACATTGTTTAGACCGGTCTTGCATATGGCGCCACATCATTCAAGTATCGGGCCAAAATGATGATGTTGAAAACAGACAGTCATCTTATGCCTTGTTATTATGAAAGATAACTGTCTCAAAAAAAGATGAAGAACGTATCAATGTCAGGTGAAAACTATCAACACCTGTGGATTTCTTACCACAATTTTTCGATCGCGCTAAGAAGACAAATGAGATGAGGGAGAATGTTTGCGGAGTTAATGTGAAAAGTTTGTAACTTTTCTTGCATTCCGGAGATATTTTTCTTTAACTATCTATATAAATTATCCCTCACTCAAGGACGAAGAAACACCTCTTACGCGCGTCTATCATCCTGCGGACAACAACTGCCTTCGCATTTCATCAAAGTAACACTCTCCGATATGTGAGGTTACCTGTCGTTTACGTAATGGGTTAAAACTACAGGAGTCGGAAAATGAGCGATCGATGCTTGACATGCGGTGGAACCGGGGCAGTCATCAACGATGAGTCGTATGACGGGGACTTTATGGTCAAAACGTGCCCTGACTGCGCAGAAAAATTCAGGATAAAGAGGGCTTCTATGCCGGAAAAAGCATTAGTCTGGCATAAAAGAGGAGACCGTAACCGAGTGGCACTGAGAAAGTAGGAGAGCCTCTTCTCTCTCAATTCGTATCTATTCAGCCTTTAGACTGGAGAGCAACGCTTTAGCGTTGCAGTTTTCATCGAACAAAGCAAAACTAAAGTTTTGCACTCCGAAGCTTCTCACGCCTGAATAGTTACCTCAATTCACGTATACGGGTTCGGAATGACAGAAACTGCCCTAATTTGCGAATTATTCTTCAAGAACGTCACCAATGTGCCGGCGGTTATGCGCTTTCCAGACCGTTTAAACCGGATCGACCGATGGAGAAGTAATCGATGTTCAGCTTCTTCAACCGGAGAGGATTGTAGAGATTTCGTCCGTCGAATATCACAGGTGTTTTAAGAGACTCTTGGATGAGGTAAAAATCAGGTTCTCGAAAAGCATTCCACTCAGTCATAATAATCAAGGCGTCGGCGTTTTGCAAGGCATCGTAGCGCTTTTCGTATAAAAAGAGAGTTTTGTCGATCTGATCAGCAAAGATCCGTCGAGTTTCTTTCATGGCTTCGGGATCATGTGCATGCACTTTCGCGCCCCGGGCTGTCAGGCTTTTTATCATTTCAATTGCCGGCGCCTCTCGCATATCATCCGTCTTTGGTTTGAAGGCCAGTCCCCACATTGCGAAAATTTTTCCCTCCAAATCATTCTTGAAGTACGTTTGGATCTTTTTTATCAAAATCGTCTTCTGTTTATGATTGACCTCCTCTACCACGCGAACGATCTTTAAGTCGTAATTGTGATCTTTCGCGGTTTTGACCAGAGCGTTGACATCTTTTGGAAAGCAGGAACCGCCATAACCCGTCCCGGGGTAGATGAAATGCGGACCAATACGGCTATCCGTTCCGATTCCTTTGCGAACCATCTCAACATCGGCTTTGACGATATCACACAAATTTGCCACTTCATTCATAAAGGATATTTTTGTCGCCAATAGCGCATTGGCAGCGTATTTGGTGAGCTCAGCGCTGCGCTCGTTCATAAGAAGGATCGGTTTACCGGAGCGAACGTAGGGACTGTACAGATTTTTCATGATCTCCGCAGCCTCGGGATCCGTCGTCCCAATGACCACGCGGTCCGGGCGAAGAAAGTCGTCGATGGCAGCGCCTTCTTTGAGAAATTCCGGATTCGAAACAACCGCGAATGGATGCTGAGTATGTCTTTTGATTTCATTGGCTACTTTTTCTGCCGTTCCCACCGGAACCGTGCTCTTGTTCACAACCACTTTGTAGCCATTCATGTAGGCGCCGATATCTTTTGCCACGCCTAAAACATAACGCAAATCGGCAGACCCGTCCTCGTCCGGAGGAGTGCCCACAGCGATGAAAATGACTTGTGCTTTTTCGACAGCATATTTGATATCAGTGGTAAAAAACAGACGATCTTCCTTAGCGTTATGAACGACCATCTCTCGCAAACCCGGTTCGTAAATCGGAAGCTCGCCGTTATTTAACATTTCAATCTTCTTTTTGTCGACATCTACGCAGATGACTTCGTTTCCGGTATCGGCGAAACAGGTGCCCGCTACCAATCCTACATAACCGGTTCCAACTACTGAAATCTTCATCGATAACTCCGTTTAAACTAACAAAGATGTGCTTCTTTCTTAAAAAGT
>JBHHWX010000171.1:0-10734 GCA_046756745.1 bacterium
GAAAGCCTTCAAGGCCCTTCCCTCTTTTAATGAAGAATATGCTTTTTCAACCTGGCTTTACAAAATCGCCATCAACAATTGCATCGATCATATGCGTAAAAAACGGCTTAAAACGTATTCGATCAATAAACCGGTGCAATCCAAAGACGGCGAGTTAGGTCGTGAATTTCCGGATACCTCCATGAGCCCGGATAAACATATTCTGTCTGTAGAAAAATCGAAAATAATCGAAACTGCCATTGATGAGCTGCCTGAGAATTACAAAATCGCTATTGTGTTACGGCATAGCGAAGAAAAATCATACGAAGAGATTGCGCAACTTTTAAACATCCCTCTTGGCACAGTTAAGGCGCGCATATTCCGAGCGCGCGAAATGCTCAAGAAAAAACTCAAAGGCAAAATACTCCGTTAGAGCACGCGCCTATCTTTCATTAATTTCAACAGCAAACCGTACCGTAAGCCGCGATCACTCACAACCACCTCCTGAAAATGGCAATGTTCCATGACCTCTTGCACAATAATCGACCCAGCGAGTATCACATCCGCGCGCTCCTTTCTCAACCCTGGAATCTTTTGCCTCGCCGCCAAAGTTGTGGACTGCAAGCGCTCGATCATGTCTGTTATCTGTGCAAGCGTTAATACCGTGTTATCGACTAATTCCGGCCGGTAAGACTCCATTTTCTGCTGCATGGCTGCAAGGGTCGTCATGGTCCCAGCGACGCCGACAAAGTGCTCGCATTGCGTTTTCAGATGCTCGGAAATTGACAGGATGCCCTGCTTGATGACCTGACGCATTGCATGGAGATCCGTGTCACAAACCGGGTCGCTGTGAATGGTTTTTTCCGTGAGCCTGACTGAGCCGATGTCCAGACTCTCGGCAAAAAAAATATTCGTTTGATCGCCCAATATAAACTCGGTGCTGCCGCCTCCAATGTCGACAAGAAAAATGCGGTCCTGTAATTCGGGTTTATTGGAAAGAGCGCCGAAGAACGTCAACGCCGCTTCTTGTTTGCCGCTCAATACTTGCATTTCTACTCCGGCGACTGCTTGAATTTGAGAAAGCAGCTCCTCGCGATTGCCCGCATCTCTAACCGCACTTGTGCCGGAGATCATAAGCTCATCGACCTGGATATCGTCGATGATCTTTCGATACTGGATGAGCGCACGCTTCACCCGCTCCATGGCGACCGGCTTGAGGTTTTTATTTTTATCGACGTCCTCACCCAAACGGACGATTTCCTCCTGCTCATACAGCGGAGAAATCGTTCCGTCTGCTGAAATTTCCGCCACCAGAAGCAATGCGGTATTGGTGCCGATATCGATAGCCGCTAACTTTTTCATATCAATACCTGCAAAATCAATTTCCCCGTATTGAAATGTTGACATTGATGCCAAATTCCTTGACCGAGGTTTTCCCGGTGCGTTTGCTGTTTGTTTTACCGATTTCAACAAAGGCGCCGCCGCGCATTTGGTTGCTAAAAGAGTAAGAAAGCCTGGGAGTAAACGACCATCGTGTCGTGCGATCCTGTTCCTCGAATTGGTCTGTGCCGTCCTCCTCTTGAATTCGACTTTGCTCGATAATGACATTGTTGGATGTAAACGTCACTGAGAAATCGATGGAGTTTTTGAGCTCTTTTTTGTTGAACGGCCAAAATGGCAGTTTGAAACCCGATTGCTTTGAATAGTTGGCGGTCACAGAGAGATCGGAGCGAGTTGTGCGCCGGGCGCCGGCGCCGGTCGCCAAGCTGCGAGCTAACGTAATCGAGCGGTTCATCTGAATGTTGCCCGTCACTCCGTTAACAAAAGTCAGGTCCAGTTTCCCCAACGGTCGGAAATTAGTCGTAATACTTTCTTGTGTGGAATTGTCCGGGGTTTCGTTCCAGGTGATATCTTTTTGACCGGAAAAACTGTGGTTGAAAGAGACCGTTTTAAACAGCTTCGTAAACAGCGGCAGTTTTTCCAACCCGGATATTCTTACTGTCCACTCCGGAAACGGCATATCAAAGCCTTTATACTTAAGATGACTGTCAGATGTTGTCCCGGAAGTTTGGGTCGAAATGTTAATTTGATCGCTGTGTTGAAAAGTGAGCCCGACATCGAACATCCGTCCGAAGGCGATTCCCGACCCGATTCGATAGGTCTTATTGTCAGCAAGTGTCAGCGTATTCGTATTCAGATTTGCTACAGAACCGAGGTTGGTGGTGTCAGAAAGACCAAACTGAAAAGCCAAACTCGGAAACCCTTCTTCCAATCCGAATTGTGTCGCGTTTTTTCTCTGCGTGTAATTTATCGAAAGGTCCTTGAATTTCGAGAAAAAGCCGCCAAACAGTCTGAGGGGATTGAAGGATATTCCGCCTCCGTCATCGTCTTTTTCTTGAAGGGCTTCCATCTTATTGTTTTTGGGATCCGGTTTGCCAGGCCGCCTTCTTTCACCGGGTCTACCGCGGGTTCCGCGCCTGGGCGTGCTTTTTTTCTTGCCGGCGCCAAAAACCGACTTCGCCAACTGTTGCCACTGCAGATTGAGATCAGCCGAAAGATTGGTGTTGATACTCGCGCTTCTACCTGTGGTCCGTTGCTGTTGATTGACGTTGAATCGATAATCGGCGCGGTAGGTAAACGTATTCTTCAACCAGCCGAAAATTTTGGGCGAATAACGCGTATTAAAATTTTGTATGATGTTAACCTCACGAACATTACCGCTGAAAAGCTCGGTCAACGATCTGCCTCGCATATCGGCTTTCTGTTTTCGTGAGTAATCGACGCTCAGGTTCTCGAATATTTTCATCGTGGCGCGTACGCTTCGATCTACAAAAAAATCTTCCGTGTTCACCGTTAAACTGTCAGCCTGCCCCCGGTCCAAAGAATTCTCATTTTTCCTGCTGCCGTTGATTTGAAAGGAGACGTTTTGCGGTGTGTAATAAAACTTGGTGTCTTTCACTTTGTTGATGAGCGGCAGATTGGGAAGCCAAGAAAATGGCGAGATCGAATTATTCCGGCCAAAATCGATGCGGTAATCCAGATTTCCTGTCCAGGATGTGATCGTTGAAAAATCCTTAGTCGGGCTTTCCAAATTGCTCTCAGACCTGCCGATTTTAAACGATAGTTTATCCAGAGTATTTTTGAGGAAAAAATTGTTCGACTTGGCTGACCGGCGGAAGGAAACGTTGAAACCATTTTGACTTCGGATGGTTCGCACCAGCCCCAAAGTGGAATCCGGTAAATCGTTGGTCACCAACCTGTCTTTGCCCGGAAAATATTTGGGCGTTGAGCTTGTGCTGCGAACATTCACACTGACCGGAATGGAAAGCCCCCAGGACTGCGGTAGAAAGTTCTCCATGTTGACATTGGCGTTGACATTATAACTGAAGCTATTGTTCCCAGAGCCAAATCGCTGCACCACGTTGTGGAAATCCGCATCCTTGCGTTCAAGCTCTGCGTTGATGGTCGCAAAATTACCGATTTTCATATTTGTACGAACTCGCATTGCCATGCCTTGATCCTGCTCCACATCGGACAAGCGCAGCTCATTGAACCAGACTTCACCATGAAAAGGTTGAGTCGGATGGAGATTTTTAATGCCCAAAACTAGAGTCCGGATGTTGGTTAAAGATGGCGTGCCTTTCACACGTATGGAACGCCCGCTGCCGAGATTCCGAACAAACGTCTGCGTGGAGTCGTCAAAAAGGGAATCGAGAGAAGCGAGCTTCGTAAACTCCTGCAGCAATATGTTCATTTCGTTCGCTCCCGGCGCCCATTCCTCGTAAACCGGAGCGCGGTATTCGTAAAAGTTGTTGACGTCTGCGCCAAACCGAAGGAAATATTCCAGAGAGCTGGTTCTACTGGTGTCGTTGGGTATGTGTGTGTCATCGTCGATTTCTTCTTTGCCGTAAACGAACATCTTGATGCGATCGTAGTGAATATAATTTTCAGATTGGAACAAGCTCTTTTGCGCAAGCCCGATATTCCGGCGCGTTCCGCTGTTCGCCGGTGCGAGATTGGTCGCTTTAAGCACGAGCGACTGCTCTCGTGCCGTGATACCGGTTACCCGGTCTTCTTCTCCCTGAACGCCGATCTGTGATAAGGATTGCAGATATTCTTCATCTTCATGGGTGTTGATTTGAGTCACCGCCACGGTCGTATCCTTTAATCCTGAAAGCGGGCCGAATTCGTCATCTGTACTGCCGATCTCCTTCCAATCGCTGCCCACCAGACTAATATCTGCGATGCTGAACCGGATAGATTGGTCGAAGTCCTCAACTCCATCAACCCAAATTCGAACGTACTCTATCTGGGTGCTCAAGGGCTGGCCGACGCGGACGGAATCGCCATTGGTTTCAAACGGAATGCGGTAAAGATGCCAGCCTTTGGACGGATTCCCGCCGACAATCAAAGTGGTGTCCGGATGGTCTTTTTTTAACGAGAAGCTGTACCTGAAGTAGGAGTTGGTGCGGTCGAGAATGCCGTTGTTGTTGATATCTTCAGTATCCGGACGGGGGCCTCCTTCGTCGTTCCGGCTGTTTTCGGTTCCGATGATGGAATTCCACCCACCCTTATCCGCCTCACGAAAATACTGAAGCGGTTCGGTGTCCGTATAAAACCAATCGTCGTAACTCCAGGGCTCGTCGGCATTTTTTATCCCGTCGCTATTGAGGTCCCAGAAATCATATAAGACGGCGTCGGCGCTGGAGTCGGCATTCACAATCTTTCGTGAAAAATTCAGCGTCGGGGGATCGGGCTTCGCCACGCCATCGAGCCCGACGTCTTCGTCATCGTCGAGTATCCGGTCTCGAATCACGCCCTTGTCTTCCGTATCTAACTGTCCGTTTGCAATCACGTCTTCACTGATGCTGCCGAGATCGATATGAAATCTGCCCTGGTCGCCGCGCACCATAATTTCGATAAATTTGGTTTGGGACTGGTCGAACAAGCCTGGCGACAAAGCCCGCATGATGCCGCCCCAGCTATTCCCGTCGGGCTTATTTTTATCCGGGAACAACTCAAAAGACAGCACGTGCACGCGGTCTTGTACATTGGTGTTCCCCTGGATATCGCGGTTCGGGTAAATGTCTTTGATAAAAACTTGTAGAAACGGGTTGAACCAAATATAATTCACCATGTTCGCTGGAGTATGCAGCGCGTCTGCCGGCGGGGATGCACGGGTCCAGTTCTTTCTCAAAACGCCCAGATTAACCGTTTTCTTGGCGCCTTCAAAGTCATCGATATAAGCAACCCCGTGGTTGTCGCCGGTTGCAGAGCTGTTGAGCGTGTTCGGAGTGGGTAATATCTGGGCAATTTCGCCTTCAAAATTGAGCGCCGTCCCTCCTTTTGCACGCAGCAAGGGCAGCGCATCAAATGCCTTACCGATAAAATTCGGGTTGAAATTCACATGTGTATTCACATCCCAGACCACGTTGCGAATGGGACCGCGACCGACGCGAACTTTCCGGTCCAATGTACTTTCGCTCAAGTACAGAAAAGTCCCGCCAAGAAATGAATTGCCGCCCAAATCGTATTCAGCCCGCATCCCGAGAATGGTTTTCTTTTCCAACTGGAACAACTGGTTGCGTTCATAAGAGATATCCAGTTGCGATGCCGGATTGCTTGCCCTTTCATCGAGAATCGTCAACGTTCCGGTAAAGTAATCGATGCGATAATCCCGGTTTGGTTCTAATTCATCACCATCCAGAATGATGACCTCGGAACCTTCAATAATATTAAATCCCAGATTAAATTCCGTACGCCGGTTTTTAGACCTAATCTCGATTTGAAATTTACTTTGAGCGGTAATCACTGTCTGCACCGTGGTGTCGTAAATTGCAGATGTGCGTTTGTCGGGCGGCAGGAGATTTTTATCAACGCCTCCTAAAGTATAGCCTTCCGGCGCAAACGGTCTTAAATCCGGGAAATGCAGCTCTCCGAATATCAAGTCGACGACAGTAGGATCGATGTCGATAGTGCCGTCGGGACTATTCGGGTTGCCGTCGCGGTCTTTGTTATCCAGCCCGAAAACTTCAATCCATTTTTTACCGGTGGCTTTATCGATCTCTTCAACCGGCCCGGATGGCGGAACAAAGAAAATTTTGACATCGAATCCTTCTTCTTCGATATTACGTCCATCGAGAGAGTACACGTGTTTCCATTCCAAATCCCAGGTTGCGTCTGTGGGACGCGGGCTTCTCGGCTTGATGAGTTTGAGGAGGATCGTTCCATTCGAAAGAGTATCGCCAACAACCGTCCCGTTCGCCGTTGTATAAGTAACGGCTAAAATTTTCTCGTTTGAAATTTCATTATTAAGCCGAATAAATCCCAGACTGGGTTCGAGATAATATTCATTTCTTTCCAGCCGCTTAAAAAAGCCGACGTCTGCCGAACCGGGAATCGCTGAGGTGTCGGCATCCGCATTCAGCGTCGCCCAGGCACGAAAACTCTCCGAGTCGGTTTCATTACCTGCCTGCGCTTCGTAGACCTCAACATTTATCACCGGGTTCGATGAAGAAAAATGATTCCCTTCCGAATCCAAATTTTTGTACTCTTCCCGGTATTGAAAATCCAAAAAGAAATAGCGGTTTTTCATATATTGCCAGTCTTTTTTGATTCTCGCGCCCTCTTCGGTGCCGCCAGAGAGTGAAATACGCTGGCTTTCACCTTTTTCTTGGCTGGCAATGGTTGTGACATTGAGATTTCCCAACTGGAGTTGACTTTTCAGCCCAAACAATCCGGAATTCTTCCCGCTAAACGTCACATAACGGGTGCCTGGGAGAGAAAGAGCAATGTTTCCGGCCTCAAATCGCTGCAAAATTTCGTCATCGTAACCTTGATAGTTAATGCGGACATTGTTTTCAAAATCAAAGGCGCGTTCGCTGTCCTGATCGACATTTACCGTCACTTTGTCGCCAATCTTGCCGGTTACGGAAAAGCGCTGCTTTTGCTGCATTTTGAATGTTGTATTCGCCCCGCGCGTGATAACCGTCCTGACTTCGCTGCGATCTTCATTACGAAGGCTGGCCTGAATGTTGATGTCTCCGGAAACGGTTAATCCGACCTTATCGCCGCCAAATATCTTCTGGAAGGTCTTGCTTTTGATTCGAACTGGGATATCGAGACTAATCCCCCCTGACCCGGAGCGGCCGCTGTCGGTCTCTCCCAAATGGGCGATCATTTGTTCACGCCAGAAGCTGCGCATTTTCTCCGTACGCATCACTTCTTCATATTGACCCAGAGTAAGCGCCACGGGCGCCAGAATATTTTCCTGCAAAACCGTTTGCCTTATTTCGACAAATGAGTCAAGCGATTCGATAACCACTTCCTTTTTTACAGGTGTGAAGAATTTCGAGTAGTTCCCCTGAAGGTAACCGTGCATGCAGAACACACCGGTTTGTTTTTGATCGGAAAAGAGATTATAGGACGCATAGGAGTCGCTTAATCCTGCAGGGTACCTGAGGAAGACTCTTGAAAATGCGGGGCCGTTTGCTAACAGGCACAAACTCCAAACGGCGAGAGCAAAAGAAAAGGATTGCGCCCTTTTATTTTTGAAACGCTGCGTTGTGATCATTTTCCGAGAGAGTCAGGAATACTTCGATAACAAAATTGCAAAACTTAGAAAACCTTTAACAAAGGCGCAATAAAGCCTCCCGGAAAAATGAAAGAAATGAAGATGAAATTAAACAAAAAAAATGAAAAGTTGCAAGCAAAACTTGATATAAAATGCTGATAAGTGTATATTTGTTTCAATTGTTAAAATAAGTTTATTTAGTGTCTGAACAAAAACTCGTTCAGATCTGTCATTCCGGTATTTTTTTGTGCCGGAATCCCCGGATTATAGGCAGGAGATTCCCGCTTAAAGCATGCGGGAAAGACAGGGAAGGTTCGTTTTCGTTCAGACACTCTTTAACAGATGTAATGTACTATGCTAAAAATTTTGCCTCGGTATATCGTACGCGAACACATCGGCCCCTTTTTATTAGCGCTTGTTGTGATAAAGCTGCTTTTTATTTTAAACATCCTTTACCGGGACTTAGGGAAATTTCTCAGCAAAGGTATTTCCTTTCCGGTCATTATGGAATTCATTTTTCTGAATTTGGCATGGATGCTCGCTCTCTCGATTCCGATGGCCGTACTCACGGCAACAATCATGGCGTTAGGCCGGCTCTCGGCCGATAACGAGATCACAGCCATGAAGGCAAACGGCATCAGTCTGCGTTCAATCTTTTTCGTTCTTCTATGCCTGTCGTCTACCCTGGCCGCAGCCCTGATTTGGTTTAACAACAATGTCCTGCCCGATTTTAACCACCGCGCTCGCGTGCTCATACAAGACATCGCCAGAAAAAAACCCATGATCAATCTCGAACCCGGAATTATTTACTCCGATATTCCAAACTTTAATATTCTCGCGCAAAATATTAAAGAAGATGACTCTAATTATGGTATTTTAACCCCAAAAATTAAAAAATCTCATAAAATCACCCTTGTTGAAAATATTATTATCGACGATCAAACCGAGGCCGGCCTGAGAAAAACCATCATTGCACAGCACGGGGAAATTGATTTTCATAAAAATACCGGGATTTTGGAAATAACCCTCTTTGAGGGCGAGTTGCAGGAAGTCAACCTAAACGAATTGAATGTGTTTCGAAAATTAGAGTTTCCAAAACATCTGATTAAGATTCCGTTATCTCAAATGTTGCTGCTTCGGAGTCAATCGGAATACCGTACCGACCGGGAGAAAAGTGCCCAGGCGCTGTGGCAGAGTGTGTTAGAGAATCAGAAAAAGATCGCCGAACGTGAGCAGCATATCAATAAAAAAGTACGTAAACAATTAGCCGGGATCAATCAACCGCTGCCACAATCGCAAAGACTGCTCGCAAACGTCGTCCGGGAGTACGAACAGTTCACCCGACAAATACAAATCGACATGGATATGATCAAAAGTTTTGAGAAATCTAAGAATATTTTTCTGGTAGAATATTACAAGAAATATTCGATTCCGGTGACCTGCGTGATATTTGTTTTGATCGGGGCGCCTTTAGGGACCATGATTCGAAAACGCGGTTGGGCTGTAGCAGCCGGTCTGAGCCTGGGATTTTTCTTGCTCTACTGGGCTTTCCTCATTGGCGGCGAGGTTTTAGCTGATCGGCAGTTTATCACGCCGTTTACGGCTATGTGGAGCCCCAATATTATCGTGGGCGCCTTTGGCGTTTATTTGGTTTTTAAAACGGTCCGAGAAAGATAGCGCATTGCGTGCAGCCTTGTTATTCCAAACGCGGCGAAGCCACAAATGAATAGAACACGGATTTAACGGATCGAACAGATTTACACGGATTGGGGCTTGGATGAAAACCAAAAAAATCATGAGCCACACGATACACATTCCACTGACTTCGACACATTCCGTTAAGTCCAGTCCGTTCCGATCCGTTAAATCCGTGTCATCCGCGTTCTATTTTTTTGCACTTTTTTGCAAAAGATTAGTTGTCATAACATTAGGAACGAAGACACCGGATAGAAAATAGCCGATGCGAATCCTCGATTGGTATATTATCAGACGATTCTGCCTAACGTTAGGTTATGCGCTTGTCGCCGCGATCCTGATTTTTATTTTTGTGAACATGGTTGGCCACCTGCCCAAGTTCATCGATAAAAATGTCCCCAGCTCAGTTATTGCTCAGTATTATCTATTTTTTATCCCTCAGATTTTCATACTCGCCTTGCCCATTGCAATGCTCCTGTCAAGCCTGTTTTCTTTGGGCTACATGTCCCGCTATAACGAGCTTACGGCGATTAAATCGGCCGGGGTATCGATTTATCGAACGCTGCTGCCCCTATTTCTCGTAAGTTTTATGATAAGCGGTTTTGCTCTCGGCTTTGGAGAGAGTGTTCTGCCTGTCGCTAATCAAAATAAGAGAAATATTGAGAGAAAATATCTAGACCCGTTCAGCCGCAGCAACAGACTTATCGATACAAATATTTTTTTGCGAGATAACAAAGACCGGCGAATTTTTATCGGGGAAATCAATCATAAGTCAAATAACGCGCGACGGGTCACGATTCAAAAATACAGTCAGAACCAAATCGTCGAAAGAATAGACGCCCCCCGCATGTTTTGGCAAGATAGTACATGGGTTTTGTTTTACGGTTATAGAAGAAGTTTTACAAACCAGTCGGAAATAGCCACCAGCTTTGATTCCCTGAAAGGAGAACTCGATATCAAGCCTGAAAAGTTCGCCTATTTTAAAGTAGAACCGGAGGATATGTCCTTTCAAGAACTGCAGGATTTTATCTCTGAAATACTGCGAAACGGCGGCGACCCGGATCGATGGTTAGTTGATCTGCATTTCAAAATCTCGCTGCCTTTTGCCAATCTTATTATGGTTTTATTCGGGGCGCCGCTCGCATCACAAAAAAAACGTAGCGGAGCTGTTTTTGGATTTATTGTGAGTTTGCTTATCTGCTTTATCTATTACGGCTCCAACAAATTTATTCAAACGCTGGGTCAAAACGGGACTTTAGACCCCTTGTTCGCTGCGTGGATTACGAATGGTGTTTTTCTGACCGCCGGTTGCGTCCTGATCGTTTTTCTCCGGAAGTAAACTAACCTGAACTCTGCCTAACACGGCAGAGCCGCAAGTATCAGGTATAAGGAAAATTGCCTACTCTACTCAAACCGCTTAAATAAATGAATTTTACAACATCGGCAAAGTTTTGTCGATGTACGGCGCTAAGCGCCTAAAGCCGGAA
>JBHHWX010000172.1:0-10734 GCA_046756745.1 bacterium
TCGCGGATATCCGAATGCGTCGCGGAAAGGATTCTCACATCCACGCGTTCTTCTTTAGCGCCGCCTACGGGTACAAAGGAGCCGTCCTGTAAGACACGCAGGAGTTTGGTTTGCATGTTCAACGGCAGGTCGGCGATTTCATCGAGGAAAATCGTGCCGCCATGGGCCAGCTTGAATTTACCTTCTTTGTCAGAAACCGCTCCGGTAAACGAGCCTTTCTGGTGTCCGAAAAACTCACTCTCGAACAGCTCCGAAGGAATGGCGCCGCAATTGATTTTAACCAGACTTTTTGCTTTTCTGGAGCTGTTGTAGTGAATAGCCTCTGCGACCAGCTCTTTGCCGGTGCCGGTTTCGCCTTGGATGAAGATTGGGATATTGGTATCGGCGAACGTCGCAATTTGTTCCTTTACTTTGAGAATTTCCGGGCTTTCGCCAATGAAGTTATCCTGCGGTCTCTGCAACCGGTTGATGAGATTCTTATTTTCCCTTGCCAGCTTGGTCATTGCCACTTTGATTTCGTCGACATTTTGAATTTTGGGGAAGTCATCCAATTCAAAAATAACTTCTGATATTTCCGATTCTCTGGAAATTTGAATCAACCTGGCGTCGGTGACGCCGCCTTGCCGGAGGAAGATCCAGCAGGCGTGCATGGTAGGCGTGCCGGAGGTTAATGAAATGGTATATTCCGCGTTTTTATTTTCTCTCAAGATGTGCTTGACTGCTTGATACATGGCAGGATAAACCGTATTGTAATCGGTGGGGTTGACGGCGAGCGCTTCTTTGTATTCAACGGTTAGCTTGGGGAAATGTTTGGCACAGTAGCTTAAAATTTCAGATGCCGGTTTTAAGTATTTTTCGTGATTGTAGAGTAGATAGATTTTATCGAATGGGCGCTGGTGTAGAATCGCCAGAATCGCTCCCGGTTTTTCATTTGGATAACAGTCATTATTGCCTATGAATGAAAGTAGAATCTTCATGGACTCGATATTTTAGCGTTAACGGATTTAGCGACAAAATTAATATGCGAAATGATTTCAATAAATTCAAGGGGGAACGTGGAGGATGTGGTAATGGGTCAGTTACTGTCAGTTACGGGTGGGGGCGGTGTACAAGCTTCAGCTTGCTCTGGGAGGGGCGGCACAAAAACACGCTGAAGCGTGAACACCCAACGAATGTCCCATTCCTGACTGATAGCCGTAACTGACCGATTACGAGAGATGTGTAAGATTTTTCTTGACTTAGCAAATAAATTTACTAAATTGAGATAATGTTGAATATCATAACAGCATCTATGCGCCATGAAGCCGATTCACAAAGAAGATGTTCGTATTCCTGTTGTGGCCGGTCTTTACTATCCCGGTCAACGCGATGTTCTCGAGAGTGATATCGACACACTTCTCCGGAGCAGCACAACGAATGTTTTGACTGGCGAAATTAAGGCTTTAATTGCTCCACACGCAGGTTATATGTTTTCCGGCAGGGTTGCCGCTGTTGGATATAAACAACTCTTTAGCCGGGACTATCCTATCGTTGCCATTATCTCCCCAAATCATCACGACTATTTTGAAGGGGTGTCCGTTTTTACGGGTAAAGGGTATAAAACTCCGTTGGGTCTGGTTCCGATCGCAACCAACCTCGCCGAAGATTTAATCGCAACCAATCGTCACATTTTTTCTTCATGGGCCGGACATCAAGAAGAACATGCCCTGGAAGTCCAGATTCCTTTTTTGCAGAAAGTTCTGAAAGATTTCCAGATAATTCCTATTGTGATGGGAGACCAACTACCGGAGACGTGCAGGATGTTAGGGGAATCTCTTGCCAAAGTTCTCGCCGATAGACCCGCGCTTATTATCGCTAGCTCTGATCTTTCTCATAATCATACTTATCATGAGGCTGTTAAGATCGATCTGGGAACCTGCGATTATGTCGCGGGTTTTAATGAGAATGCATTGATGAACGCTTTGCAAAACCGGACCTGTGAAGCGTGCGGCGGCGGCCCGATCGTGGCGACCATGATCGCAAGTAAAATCATTGGGGCTGTTAAAGCGGACGTTTTACACTATGAGAATTCCGGAGATATCACAGGAGACTATTCCAATGTTGTCGGCTATTTGTCCGCTGCTTTTTATAATGTGAATTAACCTCTTGGAGGTGGTATGCTTTGTTTGAAAGGAGGCGCTCCTGGGCTCTGACAAAAAATGAACGGGAAAATGTACTCAAACTCGCCCGTAAGACCATTGAAGCTAAACTTCACGGTTTGTCTTCCCCAGAGATTGATAAAACGACATCGCTTTTAAATAAAGACGGCGGAGCGTTTGTTACGCTCACCAAAAACAAATCCCTTCGAGGCTGCATCGGATTAATCCATAGTGAACGTCCGTTACATTTCACCATTCAGGAAGTCGCAGAGGCAGCGGCCTTTCGAGATCCGCGATTTCCACCTCTCGCTCAAGACGAGCTTCAGGACACCTCCATCGAAATCTCGATACTTTCCCCAATGCGCAAAATCACATCGTTGAAAAAAATTAAAGTGAAACGACATGGAGTGTTTGTGAAAAAAGGCCCTGCCCATGGTCTTTTACTGCCCCAGGTTGCCGTGCAAAATCACTGGAACCGTGAAACATTTTTGGAGCACGTCTGTATAAAGGCGGGATTAGAAAAAAATGCTTGGAAAGACCCAGATACAGAGATTATGATTTTTGATGCCCAAGTTTTTAAAGAGCCGTCCCTTGATACCTGAAATTACCGATAGAAATAAATTAGAAAATTTTGAAGAGATCACTTTAGCTCCTTATGCTTTCAGAAGTCGCGGTGCTCACAGAACCCGTAGATATCAAGAGCCTGAACATGCATACCGAACCGCATTTCAACGAGACCGGGATCGTATCATTCATTCCCGGGCCTTCCGGCGTCTTAAACACAAAAGACAGGTTTTTTTAACTTCTGTAGGGGATCACTACCGTACCCGCATTACGCATACTTTAGAGGTTTCCCAACTATCCCGAACTATGGGCCGGGCTTTAGGCTTGAATGAAGATTTGACCGAGGCGATCGCTTTGGGTCACGATATCGGGCATACCCCATTTGGTCATCTCGGGGAAGTGATTCTCAATGAAATCATGACCGGGAAAAAACCACTAGATGGACAAAACGCGATTCAAAGTGCGGGAGGTTTTAAGCATAATTATCAAAGTTTGCGTATCGTCGACTTTTTGGAAAAGAAATATCAATTCAACGGTTTAAATCTCACAGCGCCTGTTCGTGAAGGGATTCTCAAACATACACGTTTAAGAAGAAAGAAATTAGACTATCCGGATTTCGTTTTGGATGGACTCTTTTATCAACAAGATATGTCCTCACACCTCGAAGGTCAAGTTGTGGCCATCTGTGATGAAATTGCCCAAAGAACACACGATCTGGAGGATGGCATACGCGCCGGATTAGTCGCGATAAAGAGGCTGCAGGAATTACGAGTTGTGAAAATTGTGGAAAGCAATCTCGGCATCAAAAGTTTGGCAGATGAAAACGAAGAATATTATATTGGCAGGCTTATCAGCGGATTAATCAATTTTTTTGTAGACGATGTGATTCAAAATAGTTTACAAAACATAAAGGGATTTCTCCTGCGCAACGAGAAGATGAGCGGTTTTGATCAACAGCTCGTGTGTTTCAGTCCACGGGTCGATCCGCTGCAAAATGAATTAAACAAGTTCATATACAAAGAAATTATCGATCATTCCAAAGCACAGTGGTCGGATGAGCTGGCCGAGAAACTCTTGTATCGCCTGTTTGAAGTTTATTATCATACCCCATCCCTTATTCCGCAATATGCTTTCAGACATGATGACGTGGCCGGGCAGGCGGATGCGAAATTCCTTAGATTGATTTGTGACCATATCAGCGGCATGACAGATTCTTTTGCAGCACGTGAGGCCTGGCGATTGTCCAATCTTGGAAAATTTGACGCAACCGGTTTGAACCTCGAGCTGGTATTAGGGGCGCCTCTCAAGCACGATGAAAATTGAAATCGAGAATCTTTCTTTCCGCTACCAAACCTACAACACGTCTGTGCGAGATACGTTGAGCGCGATTCATCTGCGGATTTGTCAGGGAGAATTTGTCGCGTTGGTTGGACCTTCGGGATCGGGTAAAACCACGTTAATGCAGCATCTCACCGGTCTTTTAAAACCGGATTCCGGGCGCGTGCTCATCGACAATATTGATATCTGGGATAAGCGGACAAACCTCACGAGCTTACGCAAAAAGATCGGGCTGGTTTTTCAATTTCCGGAAAAACAATTGTTTGAGGACACTGTTTACGCCGAAATCGCATTTGGGCCGAAAAATCTTGCTTTCGTGAGGAGCGAAATTGAACAGCGTGTGCAATGGGCCATGCAGCAAGTCGAGTTGGATTTTGAGCACTTCCAAGCGCGTTCACCGTATCACCTCAGTGAAGGTGAAAAAAGACGTGTCGCTATCGCTTCTATTTTGGCGATGGACCCGGGGTGTTTGATTTTAGATGAGCCCACTGCGAGTTTAGACAGGTCGGGCGTACGTGCGATAAGCAATATTTTAAAAAAAGTACAGACAAAAGGAAAAACCGTCATACTCATTTCTCATAACCTGGATCTGGTTTACGCGCTTGCTGATCGCATCGTTGTTATCAACCAGGGTAAAATTTCTTTTGACGGTAAGAGAGACCGTCTTTTTGAAAATCAAAAAATTTTAACAGAAAACGGATTAACCATCCCTCGAATCTGGCCGGTTATCACATCTCTTAACAGCCAGAGGGTTATCGACAGCAGGACAATTTATTCACTCGACGACCTCAAAAACGAAATTTCAAAAGCATTCGGACATGATTTAAAATAAGACAGTGTACGAAAAGCAACCGTTTTACTTAAGCGCTCACTCAGATTTTGGGTTTGTGATAAATCGCCACAAATGTATCGGGTTCTCCATGTCCGAGCATCAATAATTTTAAAGACATAGTCCTTTTTTTCCTCAGTCGTTTTACCCCTGGTTTATTTCCCTCGAGAGCTTTTCATTTTTACCCAAATAGAATGGCATACGGTTTGCTGAGATATGGGTCACATTTCGAGCTCTATGTTACCTAATTGAGCGAGATGGGGCTTTCCGATTTTAGTAATTTTTTTATCTAATTGGCTTATTTAGTTATTTGATAAGGGTTTAAGATGTCCGTTTCAGTTGTCGATAAATACGTTGAGAAAAACAACACGGATTTTTTAGAAAAATTTCGTAATAATTCGATGCTGAGTATTAAAGAACTCAAGAAATCCGAGAGTACGGAATGGAGTAAGAATTTCGGATTCGACTATCACTATCCTCTGGTGAGTCGAAGTCCTGAGATTAAAGAGATTTTCAACCTCATTAAGAAAGTAGCGAAAAGCAATGCTACGATCTTAATTCACGGCGAAACGGGTACCGGTAAAGAGCTGATTGCGAGTCTTATCCAGTTTATCAGTCATCGTAGCGATAAGCCTTTTATCAAAGTCAACTGTGCTGCTTTGCCGGAGAATCTTCTTGAAAGCGAACTTTTCGGGCACGAAAAGGGCGCTTTTACTGGCGCCATTCAGACAAGACTTGGAAAATTTGAACAGGCCGATGGCGGCACCCTTTTTCTCGATGAGATAGGGGATATGCATCTGACCACGCAAGCTAAAATCTTGCGAGTTCTCCAGGATCAGACTTTTTCGCGCGTGGGAGGAAATCGTGAAATCGGCGTGGACGTACGGGTGATTGCAGCAACGAATAAGGAGCTTTTCGAGGAAATTGAACAGGGCAATTTCAGGGCCGATCTCTACTACCGGTTGAATGTTGTTACCCTTGATATCCCGCCCCTGCGTGAACGAAAAGAAGATATTTTAATTATCGCAGACTATTTTCTGAGAAAATTTTCACAAGAGATCAGAAAAGATGTCGTCGCTTTTTCCGAAGAAACAAGGGCTTTGCTGAAAAATCACTCTTGGCCAGGAAACATCAGAGAATTGAAAAATTTGATAGAACGGGCTGTGCTCGTCGCTGATGAGGGTGAATCGATTACCGCCGAAGACCTCGCGATGCCTGGAAAAGATTATTTTGCCGCTGGCGGACGCGACCGCCGTAAACAAACGGAAGACGAGTTGATTTCCTTTGATACGTTGAATCTGGAAACAATTGAAAAAGAGACGATCCTTCGCGCGTTGCATGTAACCAATTGGATCCAGAAAGATGCTTCGAAGTTATTAGGCGTCTCTCCGCGCGCTTTGAACTACAAAATCAATCAATACGAAATCACGCATCCATCCTGGAAAAGGAACACCTAAAATAGCCCAACGCTCATACCTACGATACGTACTTCGGGATAACAAAGAGGCGAGTTTTTATACTCGCCTTTTTTGTTTTATTTTATGATAGTATCTCTAAACTTTTGTATTTTTTTGAAAAAAATATGACATCTTTTCTTTGGAAGATTGTTGTGAGACGTAAGACGGCAAACGTGAGACGACCCCTTTCCCATCACACCATATGGATTAATGGATTGCCATTATTGCAGTCATCGAAGAGTTGTAAAAAGAGACTCCATGAATCCAAAAACCATGACTTCGGGGCTTTCCACCAAGATCTATAATTGGGTGAGAATAAGTCTGGATTCCCGAATCCGGCATCGCCGGTTTGGGATTACGTAAATGAATTACCGAGACGTAACTATTGAGACAAAACTTAAAAAAGACCCTAAAAAGAATGCTAAGTAAGAATATGAATAACAATAAGTAAGGCCAGACACTGACTTCTTGGCATAACCTTTGCGAAAGGAAGAATGCAACGTTGAACCTGAAAGCAAAGGAGTATCCAGTGATGGAATTGCAAAAGAACTTGCTCAAGATTGCCGGACTTATTTTCATTTATTTATCCGCGACCTCCTCTATGGCATTAGCAGGAACAGCAACTGTAAGCTGGGACGCAAATACGGAAAATGATTTAGCCGGATACAAGGTCTATTATGGCGACAGCCCTAATGGAAATTATCCGGATATTATCGATGTCGGCAATGTGACTTCTATTACTATTGATAATTTAACTGAGGGGACAACATACTATTTTGTCGTCACGGCCTACGACGTCTCCGGTAACGAAAGTGGTTTTTCTCAGGAAGTCAGCGCCACGATCAGCTCTGGCGGCGATAACAACACGAACTTACCGCCCAAACTGTTGAGTGTAGCGCCGATGGGGGAAACTCAGATTGACGTCATCTTTAACGAGGCTCTTGACCAAACTTCCGCTGAAAACCCCTCCAACTATACCATCGATCTCGGCATTCAGGTTATCGGCGCAATTCTGGGTACCAGCAAGAGCATCGTTCATTTAATTACCACGGCGCATGAGCGAGGCTTGGAATACGTCCTCTCGGTGCAGAATGTCAAAGACCAAGAAGGTGCACAGCTCGCTTCCGGAAGTTTTGTTCAATATACCATTCCCCCTATTGATGAAAAAGACAGCACACCGCCCACTCTTCTCTACGTGGTGATTACCGATGAAACTCACTTGGATGTTATTTTTAACGAGCCGGTGCAAAGCAACTCTGCGGAAACGTTCGGCAATTACTCGATAACTAACAATATCCGGGTTTTAGACGCAACTCTCAACAACAACCAATCTGTGGTTCATCTCATCACCTCCGAACATCAACGGGGTCAAGACTATCGCTTGACGGTCAACGGTATTGAAGATGTTTCCGGCAACGCAATGCAATCGAGCTCAAAAGACTATAGACTGGAATCGTCAGACGGCGGTGATAGTGGAGATACCGGTGATACCGGCGATACCGGAGGAAACACGCCTCCGACGCTCGTTTCTGTTGAGTTTCAAGGTTCTACGCAAATCGATGTGACCTTTAGCGAGCCGCTCGATAAAGCGAGCGCAGAGAATGTCAATAATTACTCTATCAACAACAACATTGAGGTTAAAGCGGCGATACTCTCCGCCAATTCCGTCACAGTTCATTTACTCACCTCCAAGCATGATGAAACAGAGGAGTATACTCTTGTGGTAAGAAATATCCAAAGTGCTTCAGGTGTTGCTGTGTCTGCAGGTAGCGGGATAACCTATTCCAAATCCGGAGATGACGGCATTGGAGCAGAGCCGGAACCTGCGTTTAGCTTACTTCCCAATTGGCCAAACCCATTTAATCCTGAAACACAAATTAGGTTTTATTTGGAGAAAGGCAGAAAAGTGGAGTTAAAAATCTATAACGCGATCGGTCAGCACATACGGACACTTGTCACAGGAGATACGGCTCCTGGTTTTCATTCTTTGATTTGGGACGGGACCAATACGGACGGGTTGCAGGTGCCTTCAGGAGTCTATCTGTATACTTTGGAAGTAAAAAGAGAGGTGCAAAAAGGGAATCTGCTGGTGAACGTCTCTGTGGAGCGCCGGGTCAGAAAGATGACCTTGATTCGTTAATAAAATCTTCCTCCCTCGTAGATAGGCCGGGAATCCAATATGTGTTTTCCGGCCTTTTTTATTTTAATAGTGAAATATATATTGACTGTCACACTATTATTTTTTATATTTTGTACGCATAAAGGATTATAAGTATTTAAGTTGGACACTAATGGACAAGAATGTTGGGGTCATTTCCTTCCTATTTCTCTGCACACTTGTGACTTCGGGCTTCTCTCAGGTACCAAAAAACGTTTATAGAGATTCTCTCACCACTCGTTCCAACCCTTTCGACGAATTCATAAATAGACCCGCTTTACTAAGCCCAGACAAATCAGGCGAGCAGAATGACAGCAAACCGTTATCGCTGTTTGGCGTCGATTTGTTCAGCAAAACAATCCGTGAGCTGACGAATTCGGCGGAGGTGTTTGTTCTTCCTCCACATTACACGTTGGGACCCGGAGATAAGATCGGTATTTTCTTGCTCGGTAAAGTTCAGGAAAATCGTGAGGTTATGGTCAATGTTGAAGGTAAAATTTTTGTTCCGCCGGTCGGGGTTGTAGAAGTCAAGGGGTTGGGTCTCGAGGAGTTTAAAAAAGATCTTTCTCAAAAACTGGCCAGATATTACGACAATTTTCAACTCGATGTGATGATCTTGCGGCCAAAGAATGTGATGGTTGCGGTCGTGGGCGAAGTCGTGCGCCCCGGAAAATATGTTCTGAACGCCATGAATACGGTTTTAGACGCGCTTATTATGGCTGGCGGACCCACGGCAACAGGTTCGATGCGAGACATTCAGCTTATGCGCGAGCGCACACTGTATGCATCGTTGGACTTGTACGATTTTCTCATGAGCGGAAACAGCGACTTTGATGTCTTTCTCGAAGCCGGGGATCGTATTTATGTGCCTTTAGCGAAGGATAGAGTCAGCGTCGCAGGAGAGGTCCGGCGTCCAGCGATCTTTGAGCTGAAACCGGGGCGCAGAGAAAAACTGCTCGATCTTATCGAGTTCGCCGGTGGATTTACAGAATATGCTTATCAGGATAAAATCGAGATCAGCCGGCTGAAACAGGACGGTCATAGACTTGTTGAGTATGTGAATTATTTCGACATTGTTGCCGGTGATAGCGCACAGAACATAACGCTGCGAAACGAAGACAAATTACAGGTTTACTCGAAACTTGAACAAATTCACCAACGCCGGGTTGCGATTTTTGGTGAGATTCGTAAACCCGGATTTTATGAGCTGCAAGATAACATGCATGTGAGTGATCTTGTCTTGAAGGCGGGCAACCTGACGCGACAAGCTTATGTTCTGGAAGGAGAAATCGCGAAAATCGATCCGGGAAAGCCGACCCGGTTTTTGAAAGTCAATTTGCAATCCATGAACAATGGTACCAACTTCTTATTGGAAGAAGACGATCAAGTCTTTATCCGGCAGATTCCGGAATGGGAAGTCGGTCTGACTGTGGAGATTCAGGGCGAGGTTCGCTTCCCGGGTAAGTACTCGATTGTCAAAGATAAAACCTACCTGAGCGAAGTTCTAAAAAAGGCTGGCGGATTCACGGACGAGGCTTTTTTGCAAGAAGCGACTTTGGTTCGTCCCAGGTCACGAATCAAATTCGATAAAGAGTTTGAACGCTTGAAAAACATGCGGCGCGAGGAAATGACCGACTTGGAATATCAATATTTCGTGATGCGACAAAACACGGCCAATGTCAACCACATTGTCGTTGATTTCGAAAAGCTTATTTCTGACTATGACAAGAGCCAAGATATCTTACTCGAAGACGGGGATACAATCTTCGTGCCCCAAAAACCTGATGAGGTGTCGATAACCGGGCGGATAGCCAACCCCGGTGGGGTCACATACGAACCCAGGGCAGGGTTAACGTATTATTTAACCAAGGCGGGAGGAGCCTCTTGGGATGCAGATCTCAAGAGAACAAAAGTCATTAAAGTAACCGGAGAAGTGCTGGACGATGAAGACGTCAAGCGCTTTCAACCCGGGGATATTATTTGGATTCCTCGAAAATCCGACAAAAAGATCTGGCCGGTTATTTTACAATCGATATCTGTGGCGGCGCAACTGGCTTCTATTTATCTCATTATTGACACTTCTACTCGACGTTGAAGATGAGCTTAAATCCAAACGAAAACAAGACTGAGAAAGACATTGACCTGTTTGATTATTTAAACGTCATTGTCATGCGACGCCGGATGATTGTGCGAAATTCTCACGCTCTCGCAGAATTTCAAACCAAATACAAAGCCGTCGACTTGGAAGAG
>JBHHWX010000173.1:0-10718 GCA_046756745.1 bacterium
AAGATTCTCAAACGCGCAAATTTTTTCAAAAAGATTAGTATAACTTTTCATCGATTCAACCTTTATCAAAGACCGCCTGAAGCTGAAGCCTCAGGCTACGAGATGCAAGGCGATTGAAATCGCCTAGGTAGAAATTAGTCGAATTTTATTCGACTTTCATCTCGTAGCTGGGGGATTTATTCCCCAGCGGTCAGACGTTAACCCTAAACTCGTCTGAATTTCGAATGTCATCAGGAGATCAGAATCCTCGATTCTCGATCTTTTTCCTGCTTTGCTGTTTGATCCACCCTCCGAGATCGCTGCCGATCTCATACATGCGGTTGGAGGCAAACGCCAACTGCTTCGGGGTTATAAAGCGCATGCGGGTACAGACCGCCAGAATGCGGCGCAATTTCTCCAGACCGATGTTGGCCCGCCGCAGTTTGGCCAGCTTTTCTTTGCTGTAATAAGCATCCGCCACCTCCTCCAAGATATCCAGCAAAATTTTTACCGCCCGGTCGCCGATCAAAAACTTGTAATTGCGGGGAAAATGCTCCAGGTGTGGTAAGAACCATACCATGAAATCCTCCAGGCGGGTGAGCAAATTTTCTTTTTGTGCCATAAGCCACCTTCTAAAAAATAAAATTTTTAAAAACAGTAAAAAGGGTAAAAGAGAAAAGTAAAAAGGGTGCTAAGTTCTGGCGCAACGAAAACCGATATTGACGTTACGGTAGTCTGGCTGGATGATGAAACGGTAGGCGCAGGAAACGTCTTGAGGCCGATTGTTCCACGCGCCCCCGCGCAATACGCGCGATTTGCTGCCTTTCTTCCACTTATCCATGCACCATTCCCAGACGTTGCCGGCGCTGTCAACACCGCCGAAAGGCGACTCAATTTCAGCGAAAAAGCCGACGGGTGTGGTCATGACCTTTTTGCCCAAAAGATTCTTCTTGAAATCCTTGTCATACCATTCATCCCAATTTTTATCATCCGACAAATCCCTTTTTGCCCACATACTGGCGCTGTTGCAGTTTTTCCAATTCCAGACATTACCCCAGGGATAACGGCGGCCGTCGCTGCCTCGGGCGGCTTTTTCCCACTGCTGTTCCGTAGGCAACACTTTGCCGGCCCATTTGCAGAACGCCTGGGCATCCTCCCAGCTTACCAGCACGACCGGATGGTTGCCCAGGTCTTTCGGAAATTTTCGGCCTTGCCAGTTGTATGGCTTGGCCCAATCAGCTTTTTCAAATGGCGCCGGCTGTTTGGGATTAGCCTTGAGAAAATGCTGATACTGCTCGTTGGTCACCGGCGTTTTGTCGATCCAGAAGCCTTTTTCAAGGATGGCGATCTGTGGGGAAAGGCCGTGCGCTTCTGCGCCCAGTACAAAAGGCCCGGCGGGCACGTAGGCCATTTCCACTTCCAGTCCCGTCGGCAGCTTGGAAAAGTAACCGTTTTTTTTCTTTGTAATCCATTCCGGTAAACCGACTTTTTTCAAGGCCGCCTCAACTTGTTGGCGATAAAACTGTCCATCTCGCACTTTTGGCCACATCAAGTAATGAATGAAATTGATGGCGGCGCTGCTCAGGGGAAATGGCTCGACTGCCTCGCCTTTGAATAGCGCATCTGACAGGGATTCGGCAACCAAAAATTCCTGAATGGAACGATGGGAAAATTTGTAGTGCGCTACGCCAGGACGAATCAAGAACGAGCAGGTCAAAAAGTGGCGGCTGCGGGACTGGATCTCGTCCGCCTCCTGTTGTGAAAATTCTTGTTCTACCAACGCTTTGACTGCCGTCGCCGGAAAAGTGGGCTGCTGGCTTTTCCAGGAATCCAGCGCCAGCGCTCGCATGAGCTTAAACCGTTGCGTCCGCGGGGTTTGTTTAGCCCACTGGCGGCCGCGCTTTTTCTCCTGACGCTCTAGCTCGCCGTCGAGATAATCGCGGTAGAGAACGGCCGGATCGATCTCTTTTTTCTCTTTGATGAGCCGCGGCAGGGATTTGGCGATCATGTCGAGCATCACCGCCCGCTGGCCGAGATCGAGCAAATCTTCAATTTCACTCATCTTTTTGAGATAGAAATCGGCATCGGGTTTCGCACCCTCGATAAGCGGCAACCGGTGTTGGAGAAATTGTCGCATTTGTTCCGGAGAGAATTTCACCATTCTCACCAGGGCCCAGAGATCGCGGTTTTGGCGAATGGGGGTGACCAGGGTTGGTTTGGGCTGCGTAAGCTCCTTTAATTCATGTTCGCTTTCAAAATACTCTTCGCGGCTGGTGAGCAACACCCGGCTCAGTGGGGAAGCGGCCAATTTGGCGAGATGTTCAAAGGCGTCTTTAATGCTGTCAAAATCGGCCTGGGCGATCATCTCATCAAAACCGTCTAACATGATCAGGAGCAGTCCGGCGCGATTCATTTGATCGAAGGCTTCGTAGGAAACCCCGGCGAGACCATTTTGCGCCAGCACGGCTCGTATCAGTCCCCTGATATCAACATTGGATTCGAAATCGTGTAGCCGGATCAGGATCGGGATGCGGCTGTTCTTACGCCATGCCAGCTCGTAAGCCAACTTGCGGCAAAAGGAGGTTTTGCCAACCCCATATTCGCCGATGATGGAAAGAAAATTCTGCGGACGGGTGAGCCACTCATTGGTCACGTAATCAAACAGGTCGCGACGCTTACCGTTATCGTCAAATTCCACCGGCACGTAGTACTGGGCCAAATAATCCTCGTCTTCTTCCCACTCCTGTTGCAGTTTTGTCAGATAAGGTCGAAAATCGATAAGCTCTGCGATGAGCTGATCGTAGTAGCGCAAGCTCCAGCCATTGCTTTTAGCCAGCGTATAGGCATTGGGCGAAAAGCCAAAATTGGTGACCAGCACGCCGCTTTGTGCCTGACCGGAATTTTTGGCGGCGCCCAGCGCACTGAGAATAGGCGTGAGCATCGTTTCATCCACCCGGCCCTGTTTGGTGTCAACGCAATGCACCAGCATACGATCCGGGTCGGCGCCGAGGCGGGATTTTGAGAAAAGGAAATCGAGCGGTTGCGCCGCAATCGCCAGGTCTTCTTCCGCCAAATGCCATCCGCCCCACAGATAAATGCGTTTGACTTTTTCACGGAATTTACGATGGCCTGCAAGGTCGGCGGGTAGGGGACGAATTGGGAAAAGGTTTTGTTTGATCCAGTCAGTATTTTCGACGCCGATGGCTTCTTTGGCTGCAGCGAGGGCGTCAAATTTCTCGAGCAGATGCTGCAGAGCATTCCGGATTTCTTCGTTGGCTTCAGCTTGCTGAGTGAGCGCACGCTTCAAATCCTCATCGTCGGTCTGCTGTGCACCCGCGAGCTTTTTAAGCCAATCCGAGAAATGCTCGGTGCCCAAACCGCCGAGTATCCCGGCGATGACCTGGGCGATGCTCGCAGGGTTGCCTCCCGCAGCTAACAACGGCAAAAAAATGGTGCTGGTAAAAAACACGCGCAGCGCACCCTGTGAAAATTGCTTTATGCCCGGACCCAGCTTTTTGAGTTCTTTCTTGAGCTGCTCTTGAACTTTCGGTCGAAGTTCGGCGAGTAACTCGTCCGGGTCTTTTGCTTTTGGTTTGGTTCGAGGCATTTTTAATTAATTAACTTATAGAATCTTGGCCGAAAAGTCCAAAATCACTTCCCGAAGGCGTCTCGCCGAGGGTTTTTGGGCACAGAGTCGGAGTAAAACTCGCTCGGCGGGGACGCCTTCGCTAAGAAGATATACTTTTCGGCCAAGCTTCAAGGACGATTGTAAACTATAAAATTTCCCTGGCACGCGATCATTACGACGCTTGTCAGACCAGGGCTGTCCAAAAAGGTCCCTTCTGGTGTCATTCCGAGCGAACGCGAGGAATCTGTTAGCATGACACACTGCGGTCTAATCAAATGTTTTCTTGACCCTTACGATTCGTGCCTCGTCAAATTCCTCCCTTCGGTCGGAAAGACATTTCCTGGCCTTTTGGTCAGCCCTACTCAGGCGATTTCAATCGTCTTCCATCTCGAAGCCTGATGCTTTAGCGTCAGGCGCACTCGCCTTTTGGCACCGGCTCTGGTCTGAATCCTAACCCTCCTCAAACACATCGTGCGCTTTCGCCAGATCGCGGGCCGCTGGCGTCACAATCGCCCCCAACGGAACCCGAATTTTTCTGTGCTGCAGCATCGCCTGCCGGACATCGTTTTCCGTGATTAATGTGCGGTTTCGCAACGACTGTTTTTTTACACTTTTTCGTACGATGTAAACATGATCGCCGGTTGTGAGCCCCGAAGCGTTGGCCTCATCGATATCCAGGTGAAAATCGAGCACAAAGGTGTCGTCAACGCGAATAAGCACGTTCCCCCAGATCGTGTGGCGCGGTTCGCTGTTGGGGTCGAGAGCTTTCTCCGCGACCGGGGCGACGAAAACTCTATCCCGATCGTGAACCCCGAATTCGAGGGCGTCTCTCGGATTCATGTGGATGTGCCGCTGGGGGATGATCACGCCTTCTGTCAGCTCGACGGGTCCGGCCGGACCTTTTAATTTTACACCAGCAGAACCAGCGAGATCGCCGGAATAGCGCACCGGCGGATCGATTCCCAGCCGGTAGGCATCGGAACGGGAGATTTCCAACTGTGTCTGGCCGCGCACCGGACCGACGATCCGGATACCGCTGATCGCGCCCTTTGGGCCGATCACGTCGATGGTTTCGTGACAGGCAAACTGACCTTTTTGTGAAATATCGCGCAGCTTGGTGAGTTGATGTCCAGGCCCAATGAGGGTCTCTAAATCTTTTTGCGAAACATGAAAATGCCGGTTTGAAACGCCGACCGGGATGGGTCGTTGGAATTTAGACATGAGAATTCTCTCGAGCGCAATCACAGGCTCCGGTCTCTAAGTGCTGCGTATCCGTCGGCTTCCGGGAAATCCCTCTGACAGAATAATTGATGATAAAATGATTAAGATTTAAAGAAATTATTTTGTCGTCAATCATTTTGTCTTTATATTTTTTAATACTGGTTTGTCTTTCTTTATCTCACTGGGTGAATTGTTTTGCCCTAAAGTTTTGCCTTGCAATATGTACCTGAATAGTTAACAATGAAACATCTTCGATCAACCTCTGTTTTTAAGGAACGCTTCCACCACGTTTTCAACTTCTTGTTCAGTCAGTCCGCTTGCTCCATACTTTTTTTCTGAAGATTTGACTTCAGGCCCGGACGCAGCTTCTCTTTCTGGCGCGTGCTGACTTCCAGAGCCTTTTCTGGAAACATCCGAAGACAGCGCTTTCATGTACGGAGCTTCCCGGCGCTGCCAGTCATGGTGGACGGCGGCTTTCCAGGTGGTACTGTTTCTCGGCATGGAGAGCGGCTTGGTTTCGTAGGCAACGCGTTTGATATTCATCAAATGATGCGCTGTGATATTGTCGGAGGTGATGTTGCCGCCGTAGCTGCCGCATCCCAAAGTCATCGATGGCAGTAAGTTATTGGTGTAGCCAACCGAGCCTATTGAAGAAGGAGAGTTCACAACAACCCGGAAAGCCGGTACCGCCAACCCAAACTGCCGGACGACCTCGTCATTTTTAGCATGGACAGCCGCTGTGTGGCCGCGTCCCCCAAAGTTGAGCACTTCGACGCTCCGGCGGATGCCCTCCTCCCAACCGTTGGCATCGTAAAAAGCTAAGACCGTAGAGAGTTTTTCAGCGGACAGCGGATACTGCTTGCCCACCCCCGGCAATTTCGCGATGAGAACACGCACATCATCGGGCGCTTCAAAACCTGCGGCTCTGGCCAGAACCTGCGGCGGTTTGCCAACCAATTCCGCATTGATGAGAGAATCCGGCGTCACCAGGACTCTGCCCAACTTGTCCATTTCGGTTTCGTTTAGAAAATAGCAGCCTTGCTGTTGCAGCAATTCGACAACGCGCTTTTTGAGCGGGGCGTCTACGATAAGCGCCTGTTCCGAAGAGCAGAGGGTTCCGTAATCGAAAGTTTTCCCGGCGACCACGTCAGCAACGGCTTTTTTGTAATCTGCTGAGCGATCCACGTACACCGGGACGTTTCCGGGTCCCACCCCGTAGGCCGGTTTCCCGGCGCTGTAGGCCGCCCGAACCAAACCCGAGCCGCCAGTGGCTAATATCACATCCACATCCGGGTGACGCATCAGCTCGTTGGTCGCTTGCAGAGTCGATCTGGAGATCACCCCGATCAAGCCCTCCGGAGCGCCCGCCGAAAGAGCGGCGTCGATCATCACATTCACAGCTTCTATAATACATTTTGACGCCCTGGGGTGCGGTGAAATCACGACCCCGTTGCGGGCTTTGAGAGAAATCATCGCTTTAAACATCGCCGTGGACGTGGGATTGGTGGTCGGGATAATCGCCGCAACAACCCCCATCGGTTCGGCGATTTCGAGAACTTTCTTCTTGCGATCTTCACGCACGACCCCGACTGTGCGTAAAGTGCGAATGGACTCAAAAAGGTCGCGAGTGCAGAATTGATTCTTTTTCGTTTTGTCCGCGACGTTGCCGTAACCGGTTTCGGAAACCGCTGATTTTGCCAAACGTTCCGCCGCTTCGAAACCTGCATTGGCCATAGCCGTCACCACCTTATCCACGTCTTCTTGTGAAAATTCTCTAAATACGGCCTGCGCTGCTTTTGCTTGTACGCAGAGGCTGCGGACTTCTTGTATGGCTTGGAGATCCTTATCGAGGTTCACAGTTTTGCCCTAAAATAAGTTAAATAGATAAAAAATAATGGCCTTTAAAATATTACTTAATTTCAAGATTGTCAAGGAAAAAGACGGCTGTAAATCTTACGAATGATTCAAGTTTTAGCTTGCATTTTATTTAAGATATCTTTAGTTAATGATTGAACGAAAAACGATTCTTACTTACCCAAAGGCCTCCTGCCCGAGGGTGAATTCCTGCTTAGTTCGATGGGGACGCCTTCGCTAAAAGGTTGATAATTTATAAATTGAGCATTTTTCAAGTTTTCAGTCAATGCACACCAAACAATGATTTTACAGATGTCCACACAACCACATACGGAGGAGCTGTCGTGAAACCTACAAACCTTATCACCATTTCAGTCGTTTCCTTTCTATTAATGACGTTTGTTCTTTTTGCTCATGCGCAACAAGCTGAGGATGTCTCGTTTATCGCCCCGGATGGCGCCACGGTGAACATAGATCGCGACTCCTACGGCGTGCCTCACATCACCGCGGAGACCGAAGCCGGGGTGTTCTTTGGTCAGGGATTTGCGGTAGCCCAGGACCGCTTGGTGCAAATGGAGCGCCTCAGGCACGCTGCCGAAGGTAGACTCACCGAGTGGCTTGGCACCTCGTTTCTGGAAAACGACATGGAAGTTCGAACCATGTTCTACACTCCGGAAGAACGGATGCAGCAATTTGCTGAACTACCGGCTCAAATCCAAACCATGATGCAAGCTTATAGCGATGGCGTCAATGCCTTTCTGGATTCGATGGCAGCCACCCCAGCGCAATTCAAACCGTTTGATTTTCACATTTTTGCGCACCAGGTGGAACCGTGGACCGTTGATAACACCGTTGCAGTCATCCAATTCTTCACCGCAAGGTTTGGGCAAGACGGAGGAGAGGAGCTGCAAAGGTTGCTCGAGCTTCAGACTAACGGTCAACAGTGGTTCGACGAAAATCAACCTATAAACGATCCAACTGCACCAACGACCATTCATGCGACCAGCGGTTTAGCAGCGTCCAAGAGCTTCAGTTATTCGGGGATGCGGGTAAGGGAGGAGGTTGTCGAGTCCATAAAAGCGAAAAGAGAGGCAATTGACGCTCGTTTGGCAGAAATTGGGGTTCCTTTGAAATTCGGCAGCTTCGCGGTTCTCATCTCGCAAACGAAATCCAATAACGGTCATGTCAAGCTGTTGGGCGCGCCGCAAATGGGAGATCCTAAAGAAAACGAAACCAATGTTACTCATGAAGTCGAGCTGAACTCCCCAACCTTGCATGTTGGCGGAATGACCGTCGCCGGCGTCCCTGGTATCATTATCGGCCATAACGATCATCACGCTTGGTCTTTAACCAGCGGCCATAGCGACAATACCGATATCTATATCGAAACGACCGTGGATAATTCTTTCAACAAATACATACACAACGGGCAGATAGATTTTGTGGTCATCGAAGAAACCATAAAGACGCCTACGGGTGATGAAATTCCGTTTACCCATTATCGGACGGTACACGGCCCGGTGGTGGCCGACGATCTCGCAAACAAGCAGGTTTTTTCCATGAAAATGACGTTCAGGAACCAGGAATTGGATATGTTGAAGGCCTTTTATGAGATCGCAAAAGCGACTAGCCTTGAGGAATTCGAGGCCGCTGCCGCCATGGTGCCCGTTTCATTTAACCTGTTCTACGCAGGTCAGGACCAAGTCATCAAGTATTGGCACATCGGGAAATACGTAGACCGCAGTCAGGAGTCGGTAGATCCGCGATTGCCTCACAACGGCGATGGCAGCGAAGAGTGGCCCGGTTTCATCGCTTTTGCGGACTTGCCGTCGGCTGATTTTACCCAGCAGGACTACTTTGTCAACTGGAACAACAAACCCGTCGACTGGTGGAATAATGGCGACAACATTGCCTGGGCGCAAACCCCGGACCGGACAAGCCCGGCCGATCAAACCACTCGAGTTAGGTTTATGGAGAACTTTGTCGGGCCCATCCAAGCCTTCACCTATGATAATTTAAAGGATGTCCCCCGGCAGATCACCAGCCATGGCACCTATCAACAAGCCATCGAGTTTACAGGTACGGAAATCATCGACGAGAACATCATTCCGCCCGGTCAAAGCGAGTTTGTAAACATAAACGCCGTACCCAGCCCTCACAAATCGGATCAGTGGACCTTACATGAAAACTGGCAATTCAAAGACATGGAATTCGGTGCATCGCTTGCGACAAGCGTCGAGCCGGAGCAAGAGACACCGCAGGCTTTTACTTTGCATCAGAATTATCCGAATCCCTTTAATCCGGCAACCACGATCGCTTATGATTTGCCCGAGGCCGGAAACGTCACTTTGGAAATTTTCAACATTCACGGTCAATTAGTACAGAGGGTTATTCAGGAATTTCAAACTGCCGGCGCCCACCGCATTCAGTGGAATGCGGCCGGGTTGAGCTCGGGAGTCTATGTTTACCGGATCAAAGCCGGCGTTTTTTCATCCGTGAAGAAGAGTCTTTTGTTGAAATAAGGAAGATGTTTACTCGACGGTTGACATGATGAGTGATGATGATGTTGCTAAGAAAGCAGCGGCGCAAGCTGCAGTATTGTTTGTCGAAGATGGAATGATCGTAGGTTTGGGTACCGGCTCAACGGCCTATTACGCCATTCAACTTATCGGTCGTAAAGTATTAGCCGGGCTTAATATTCAAGCCGTCCCCACATCGCAGGCAACAGCCGTGTTGGCAGAAGAAAACCACATTCCTCTTTTAAGCGAATTTACCGAAGTGGATGTGACGATCGATGGCGCCGACGAAGTTGATGGCGAGGGAAATTTGATAAAAGGAGGGGGAGGAGCTTTAACAAGAGAGAAAATTGTTGCTGCTGCAAGTAAAAAGGAAGTTATTATTGTCGACGAATCTAAAATAGTAACGAAACTCGGAAAGTTTCCTCTCCCAGTGGAAGTTCTGTCTTTTGGTTGGGCTTCCGTTTCCAGACAAATTCAGAACCTCGGTTCTCAGGTAACGCTCAGAAAGGATGGAGATGAGATGTTTTTATCAGATAACCAAAATTATATTTTGGATTGCATTTTTGATGATTTTGGAGATCTGGAAAAAATATCCACTCAAATCAATACGATTCCTGGCGTGGTCGAAAACGGCCTCTTCTTGTCGCTTGCAGACCTTGTCATTGTTGGAAAACGAGATGGATCGACTCAAATCATACAATTTACGAGATA
Organism: bacterium; assembly: GCA_046756745.1. GTDB lineage: Bacteria > Zhuqueibacterota > Zhuqueibacteria > Oceanimicrobiales > Oceanimicrobiaceae > JBHHWX01. The sequence continues at coordinate 9,913 of JBHHWX010000173.1, forward strand.
AACTCCTCTCTTATAGAGAAGAAAAGTGAGGGAGTAAAAATATTATTGGGAGTATTACAATATATTCGTAATTATCGTAGCCCATTAAGCAAATAATTACTACCAAAGACATGTGTTGGGCTTAACAAGTGGCTGAAAATGTTAAAAACTGCTAATAATATCAAATTATTCTTTTTATTCTTGACTTTTTCAAATAATGCTTTAAATTATATAATCCTCAAATAAGCAACCTTTCCTTGATAGAATCATAAACCGGAACGTAGCGTGAAGTTCGATATTTCTAGCTCTGCACCAGGGTCTACTCAACCAAATGTTAGAATGAGAGTGAATCGCATTCAAAGTAGCGAGCCTCAAAAAAATCCGGATTCCTATAAAATCCAGAAATTTCCCAAGCAGCTCAAGAAACGATTCTACGATTCAATTGAACCCCGATTTGCAATCATACTCATCATTTCTTTATTGTTGCACACTGTCGTCATTCTCTATTTGTCCAAACACTATCCTCGAAGCGACAAAGTTGCAATTACCGAAAAAGTACGTCAGCGCTTTGCGAATTTGTTGCTTGAAGGGAAAGACGAGAGCAATTTTACATTATTGCAGCCAGAATCCACTGATGAAAATCTGACAAATTACAATTTACTCGAAAATACATTCGATGAATTCAATGCCCCCATTGATAAGTTATTAGATTTGAATCGTCCGATAACCGATTTACCCTCGGTTGAAAAGCGAAGATCGGCGCGTGACTCACGATCTAAGAAGCGAAAATTAGCAATTGAAAAATTATCTCGAGACGCAGAGCGAAC
>JBHHWX010000174.1:0-10716 GCA_046756745.1 bacterium
GTACAGACTCCGAATGCCAGCCCAAATATCCCCACACACAATCGGCCTCCCACTCACGGCATCTCCCTTTTAATTGTTGAATCACGTTGATATCTTTTTTCCCAGGATATTGTTTTTTAAAATAGTGTATCAGGTTTGCGACTTTTACTCTTAAAGATTCGATGTCTTTGATATCGTAGAGATCGACCAGGTTCCTAACGAATCTTCTCAATTGGCCAATCATGAGCATGTATTGGGAGTTCGCGGCCACGCCATCCAGATACAGCCAGACATCACGGTTTCTGGCTATTATGTTATCGGGCAGGAAATAACCGTGCTCGAATCTTTTGTCAAAAATTCCCTTTTTAAGATAGTCTCGTAAATTTCGCAAGAGATTTAACATGAAAAGATTGGTTACAGCGGTAAATCCACCGGTCAGGGTTGCAAAATAGTGCTTGTTGCTGTGCTCCCGAATATGTCGAACGATGTAGGGCAGATAACCCAGCATGATGTCATCGTGGTGTGGCTCCGTGTGCAAGAAGATTTTATTTTTTTGGATATACCTTCCGGCTTCAATTTTTTGAATCAATCGTTCTTTCACTCTTTTTGTTAGGTGCTCGACTGGTTTGGAAACCTTTCTGAGCAGAACAGAGGCAAGTTGATCTCCCTCAAAATCTATCTTTGTTAATCTCTCAATACGCTTATTTTTTTTCATAGCAAGGTCAATAATGATTTCTTCGATTTCACCATCCGTGACTTTCTTGCTTCTTTCCAGTACTTTACATTTGCGAGCCCGAAGAAGTTTGGCGGCGCCCTGAGTGATAAAAAACCTGGCATTTGGCAACCGATGTAAAGCCGTTGCCGGGTAGTGAATATGTTGCTGTTGTTGAATTGCATCAGCAACGATTTGGGCTTTCGCTTCACCCGCAGCGATAATGATGGTCACACAATCCGGGTTATAAGTAATGGTCGCAAGACCGATAGTGATGACCAATCGCTTTTTAGAAACCTCGATCCCGCCCATATCAATCGCGGCTACAGCCTGTGTCTCATAATTTGTCGGTGTCAAACGGGTTGTGGAATGCAGGTCAGAGCCGGAAATATTAAACCCGATGTGTCCATCGGGACCGATGCCGCCGAGAAAGAATCCGATGCCGCCTAATTCCCGGATTTTGTGCTCATATTCAACGCACCACTGGTCGACATTTTCAAGAACGTGCTTTTGTAAACGTTCTTGTTTGTCTCGGGGCTGACGGTATCTTAGCGTGAGATCAACATAGTCATCAGGCCAAACAGTGGATAGGTCTTTGCCTGCAGGAAGACCAATTTTCGTGCAGTCAATCAGCATGGCTTTGTCTGGGTCCAAGCCTAAAGCATCGATATAATATTTATTGACATAGTGATAAAAACTATTATGCTGTTTGGGACTGATTGGGTAAAACTCGTCGATCTGAACAAAGTGCAAGCCCGACAGGTCTGGTCGGCGGGAAATATCCAATCCATTCTGTTCTCGTTGCTTTTGTATCTCTGCGCTGTCCCAATTGTTCAGGAACCGTTGTACATCCTTAATAAAGAATTCAGGGGTCTTACCTGTCGGCAGCGAGATAACCCCATTGGGGTTATCTTGTACCCACTCCAGGAATCTAAGAGCGGTGAACTTTCCAAGAACAGGGAAGTTATCGACGACAACAACGCCAATCTTTTCCGGTTCGTATCTAAGCTTGAAGCCGGAATTCTTTAATGCCATTTTTTCGACTTTAGAACGTGTTTGCATCGCTTATTGCATCATTTTTTAATGCGGTGATCTTAGAAACTTGGCCCAAAAGCCCAAACTCACTTGCCCGAAGGCGTCTCGCCGAGGGCCTCCCGTCACAGACTTCAGGATAAAACGCTCGGCGGGACGCCTTCGCTAAGAGAACAGTCTTTTCGGCTAAGCTTCCAGAGCAAAATAATTTTGAGCCACTGCTTCGCACGGATGAAACATACCCCCACAATCATTTATGAAACGCAGCACTAAACTGCATGCCCCCCTTCGTGCCGCAATTTGTGGGAGGCCATTCCGATCAGTATCGTGGTGACGCTGCCGACTACTGTGTAAAGCGGCCAGGCAATGTGCACCATCCTGATCAAGACCGTCATCACTACGAGAGCCGAGGCAAAGCCAATGATCGCATCTTTTTGAGTCGCCTTTTTGTGGACTAAACCCAATAAGAATGAGCCAAGAAGTCCGCCATACGTGTAGGAGGCGATTCCCAGCGCCATTTCCACTACGGTTCCCTGCAAACCGATGAATGCCAGCGCGGCGACCATAAGCACAACTCCCCAGCCAAGGGTGACGAGCCTCGATATCTTTAAGAGTTGGACCTCCGATTTCCCTTTGCCGGCAAGCGGCACGTAAATGTCCAGGATGGCCGCGCTTGATAAACTCGAGAGACTGCTTGACAGAGTGCTCATTGCGGCAGCAAATAATGCTGCGACGATGAGTCCACTGACGCCCGCGGGCATCTCTTCAACAATGAATTTGGGGAAAATACCGTCTGCGCGTGTCAGCCCCAAATCCTGGTAACTCACTCCTCCATAGTAGGCATAAAGCATGCTCCCCACCATAAGAAAAATGACAAACTGCACCAAGACTGCAAAACCGCTTGCGGAGATCGCTTTTTGACTGGACCGTTTGTCCTTGCAAGTTAACATTCTTTGAACGGTTATCTGGTCGGTGCCATGAGAGGCCAGGCTAAAAATCGTTCCGGCAATGAGCGCGGTAAAAAAGGTATAAGGTTGTTTGATAAAATCTTTCCACGCCAGGTCCGAGCCGGTGGTGAACCACTTTAGTTTGTCACCGCGTGCTGCGAATTCCGTCACCGTAGCAAAGCCGTTTGGCAGCTTGTTTAAAATTAAGATCGCCGCCAGAATCGCACCGCCGATGTAGACCGTCATTTGCACCACATCCATCCAGATAACGGAGCGAATACCGCCCACGGAAGTGTAAATGATCGTGAGCACACCGATGAGCAAAATCGAGACCGCGTAAAATTGGCCATCCGTGAGCCCGGTAAACACGCCACTGCCCTTAATAATCAACGCAAGAGGAATCGCCGTAGCAAAGAGCCGCACGCCATCTGCAAGCACCCTGGTCGCCATAAAAGTGATGCTGGCCGTGGTGCGCATCTTTTGCCCAAAGCGCTTTCCCAAGAAATGATAAGCCGTATCCATCTTGCCATGATAGTAAGCCGGAATCAAAAGGAACGCCACTAAAATCCGACCCACCACGTAGCCGAATGCGATTTGAATAAAGGTCATATCTCCCTGGTATGAGATCGCAGGAATGCTGATAAAAGTCAACACACTCGTCTCTGTGGCCACAATGCTAAAGGTCACAGCAATCCAGGGAATTTGTCTGCCGCCGAGGAAATAGTCCGTGGTATTTTTCTGATGCCGGCCAATCCAGGCGCCCACGCCTGCTGAAGCCAGCATGTACACAACCACAATGGTTATATCGATGGTAGAAAAGCCCATTTCTTAAAAATCCCAATTAGGTTTACACGGATAAAATGAGTAAACAATAAGAGAATATGAAAATTAACATTAATTCATTTATTAATTTCAAATGCTTTGTTTGTATCCGTGTTTCATCCGGGTGAATCCGTGGCTGATAATTTGCGGCTTGCCGCGCTAGAAGCTTAGCCGAAAAGTATATTTTCTTAGCGAAGGCGTCCCCGCCGAGCGAATTTTACTCCGACTACTGTGCCCAAAAACCCTCGGCGAGACGCCTTCGGGAAGTGATTTTGGACTTTTCTGCCATTAATTAGTGTCTGAACGAAAACGGCTTTGCCTGTCTTTCCCGCATGCTTTTAGCGGGAATCTCCTGCCTAAATAAGGGGATTCCGGCACAAAAAATTGCCGGAATGACAGCTTATGACGAGTTTTCGTTCAGACACTAATTATGTATTTTATATTGATTGTGCAAAACTTAACCCGAAATTGGGATTTGGTCAATTGGAATTTGGGATTTCCTGCTTCTCCAACATTGCTTTCATCGCCGCATTATGAAAATCACGCCGTACCGGGTACATCCCGCCGCGTTCGCGCGTAGGGTGGACTCGATTGCTCAGAAGGATAATCGCGATTTTTCGATTTGGATCGATCCAAATTGAGGTGCCGGTAAATCCCGTATGACCAAAGGATCCTTCCGAAAAGAGGTCGCCGGCAGAGGAGCCTTCGTTCTCCGGCGTGCGCCAACCGAGCGCGCGAGCGCTCCCCACCGGCAGGTTCTGACGCGTCGTCCAGTATTTCACCGTGTTGGGTGTGAAGAAGCGCCGGCGCCGATAGATGCCGCCGTTCAGAAGCATTTGTGCCAGCGCAGCAAGGTCTTCCGCTGTTGAAAACAGGCCGGCGTGGGTAGAAATGCCGCTAAAGAAGTAGGTGTTTTCGTCATGCACTTCTCCATGAATGAGGCCGCGATTCATGCTGCCGCCGATTTCAGTCGGCGCAATTCTTGGCAAGAGGGCTTTCGGCGGATTGAATAGCGTGTTTTCCATAGCCATCGGTTTATAAATCAGAGCGCTGGACAAGCTGTCGATGCGTTTGCCAGTGACGGTTTCAAGAATTTCGCCTATCATGATCAGGCCCAGGTCGGAGTAGATCATCGAATCGCCCGGGGTGTAGTCCAGTGGCAGATCATAAATGTAATCCAGCGCTTCGGTTTTGTTGTCCGCTTTATTCCATAAGTCTGCCCACCAATGCGCCCCGGAAGAATGGGTGAGCAAATGACGCAGGGTCACAGAATCTTTTTCACCGCCTTTAAACTTCGGTAAATAGCTTTTGACCGGGACATCCAAAAGCAGTTGTTTCTTTTCCCAGAGCCGCATGGCGCAAACCGTGGTGGCAGCCACTTTGGTAACGGATGCCAGATCGTAAATCGTCTCCGTGTCGATTTCAGGAGAAGCCGGGTCGTAGGTCTGCCTGCCAAACCCGCGGCTGGCGATCAATGCTCCGTCCCGCACCACAGCCACCTGAGCGCCCGGAAAAATCGAATCCGCAATGGCCTGCTCGAGCACGGCGTAGGCGTCCCGCAAAAACTCGTCGTCGATTTCTTTGACCAGCTCCATTTTACGCGCCGGTTTCTGAAGGCCGTCGCCAATTTTGTGAAAACCGGGGATGGTAACCGGAAGTTTGGCCGTTAAAGGAATCTCTCCAAAGATGGCGCGGATGGCCGCCCGCACCGCCAGCGGTTTGGTTCCGTAAGCACAAAGGTAAGAGGGCGCATCCGCTATTTGTCGCAAAACATAGGGGGAGCCAAAAGATATCACCACCATCGGTTTCTCAATCTTAAAAAGCGCGGCCAAAAGTTTGGCCGTCGTGTCGGGCAAAGTTACCGAGCCTTTGTAACTACCCCAATTCACAAAAGCGCCGACGATCACGGCCTGACTGGAATCACATTTAGCCAGGGTTCCCAGCAGCTCTTCCTGCGTTGTGCGGGGATCAACGTAAGCTGTTCTCACAACCGGAATTCTTTTCGCGACCTCCCGGTTCAGCGGCGCCCCCCGTTGCGCACGGTTTTCTTCATCCGTGATGGTCACCACAAGCACACTGTCGAGCTCCTCGGCGTGAAATGGCAGAGCATTCTTACGATCCCGGAGCAACGTCATGGCGGCATTGGCGATCTCCTCTGATTTTTGCAAAAATTCGGGTTTCGCCAGCACCGCCTCGAGCTCCTGTATATCGAAGGCTGGTTTTTTGTTCAAACCCAGCTCCAACTTCGCCTGAAGAATGCGTTTGACCGCCTGGTCAATTCGATGCATAGGGATTCGGCCATCTCTTACAGCCTTGACCACAAAGCGAAAGGTCGATTCAAAATTTGGCGGAATCAAGACCATATCCACCCCTGCGTTGATGGCCATGACTGCCGCCTCTCCTGACCAGTAATTCTCTGTTATTCCGCCCATGTCCATCGCATCCGTAAAAACCAACCCTTTAAATCCCATCTCTTTTCTGAGAACCTCTTGAATAAAATAGGAATCTAACGTGGCCGGGCGCCCTTGCATCTGGCGATAGGCGCTGAAATTGATGTGTCCAACCATCACGGCTTTGACGCCTGCAGCGACCGCTGCTTGAAATGGCAGCAGCTCTGTCTTTTGAATTCTTTCTTTCGAAGCCGTCACAACAGGCAGGTTCAAGTGCGAATCAACATCTGTATCTCCATGACCCGGAAAATGTTTTGCTGTTGCAAAAACACCCTGCTCCTGCATGCCGCGGATAAACGCGGCGCCTAATAGTGCAACCTGCCCAGGGTTTTCGCTATAGGAACGGGTGTTGATGATCAGGTTGTCCGGGTTGTTGTTCACATCCATAACCGGGGCATAGCCGATATGCATTCCCATAGCCCTGGCTTCCATGGCGGTTATCTTGCCCATTTCGTAGGCGAATTCTTCTGAGCCGGTGGCGCCGATGGCCATGTTTTGCAGAAAATCAGTGGCCTGGTTGACGCGCATGGCCAAGCCCCACTCGATATCCGCCATCACGAGCAAAGGCACTTCTGTCTCTGTCTGTAACCGCTGGATTGATCTCGCGACTTCATAAGGCATCCCTTTATAGAACATGATGCCGCCAATGTGATAATCCCGAACGAGTTTTACCAGTCCGAGAAACTGCGGGTTGTTTTGATTAAGAAATCGCGGCACATAGGAAATGGCCATCATGTGCCCGACCTTTTGTTCTATCGTCATCTCAGAGAATATTTCATCAACCCAATTTGAACTTTTATGCCGGAGCGTCCCGGCACACCCGGTTATTAAAAGAACCGCCAGCAGAGTAAATTTTGTCATTCTCACGTTACCCATTTATTGAAATGTCACGTGTTTTGCCATGTTCGGAATTATTCAGGTTAGATAATATCAGTCGAATTAATTTTAATTTCTACCTTTTTTTTTTCAAATACCTATACTATCTTATCCTGAGATCATGAATGAAAGAAAAAAAATAGAACGCGGATGACACGGATTTAATGGATCGGAACGGACTGGACTTAACGAAATGTCTATTGAGTGGCTCATGATTTTTTAGGTTTTCATCCAAGACCAAATCCGTGACAATCCGTTCTATCCGTTAAATCCGTGTTCCATTCATTTGCGGCTTCGCCGATTGTGGACGAATTTTCTTAAGCTCATTCAGTTATCGTTTATCGTTCTTATGACAAGATATTTGAAAATTTATTAACTTTTCTTTTGATTTTGTAGAAATAATAATGTTATATTGATCAGGAATTCCTGATACTATTTTGACCTTCATATTATCCTGATTGGTTCACGCGACCTTTTTTAGCAATGAAACCTATCGTTGCAAAACTTTCTACATCGCCGCAATCTTCCTTCAAATATAAGTGGATAAAGCTGGATTCTTTTGCATTTAACTGGCATCGCCACCCGGAATACGAAATCATGCTTATGCTTAAAAGCAAAGGGAAACGCTTTGTGGGTGATAATATTTCATTTTATCAAGAAGGGGATTTGGTCTTTATTGGATCGAATTTACCGCATACGATTTATTCGCCTGCTGAAATTATGGGTAGAAAAACCAAACATGAAGCGATTCTTATACAATTCACTGAAAACGCTGCCGGCTTAAATACTAAAGATGCGCCAGAATTTCAAGCCATTTATCATTTGTTTAAAAAATCAGCTCGAGGTCTGCAAATAACAGGAAAACCGCGAGAAGTCGTAGCCAAAAAAATGATAAAAATGAATTCTTTAGAAGGCATAGACCGGCTTATTCAATTGCTGATTATTCTGGATATTTTAGGCAAGGCCGATGAACATCACAAAAAGACACTTTCTAGCATCGAATTTGTCAACAATTTGCAGCCGAATCAACAAAGCCGTATTGACCGAGTTTGCACGTATTTAAACCAAAATTATAAGCAAAATATTCGATTAGAAGATGCGGCAGCCATTGCTGCTATGAGTACGACTGCTTTTTGTCGTTTTTTCAGGAAGTCAACGGGGAAGACATTTATTGACTTTGTTAATGAATTACGAATCGGCCATGCTTGCAGATTGTTAATAGAAAGCGACTTGACGATTGCTGAAATTTGTTATGATGTTGGTTTTAATAATCTTTCAAACTTTAATAGAAGATTTTCGGAGCGTCATCATATCTGTCCCAAAGACTATCGCAGGGAATTCACGAACACGGCATGACCTTGTTAAGATAGTATAATTTTTGGTCAAAATAAAGGTAGAAATTTCAAAATTGAAACTTATATTTAGATTATAACTCTGGCACACCTTACGTGGCGAAGCTTTAATTCTGTTACAAAAAAACAAAGTTTTTCGGGATAATAGAATAATTAGGGAGGGCTATTTATGTTCAACTTAAAACGAATTTCGGTGTTCATCGTTGTCTTGCTTGGTTTTCCAATTCTATGTTTCGCGCAATTGACCATTCAAGGAACCGTAACAGATGATCGTGGAGAAGGGCTGGCAGGCGCCAATATTATGGTCACAGGTACAAATCTGGGTACAGCAAGTGACAATAACGGCAACTTCACTTTGATCGTGTCCCAACCATCTGGTGAGACAATTATCGAGGCGCGTTTCATTGGTTACACCACAGCAAGTCAAACTGTGACTCAGACCAGCGGCATTGTCGAGTTAAACTTTGAACTCTCGGTGGATGCTTTGCGTTTTGATGAGATTGTTGTGACCGGAAGCGCCGCGGCGATCAGTAAGAGGCAGCTTGGCAATACTATTGCAACAATTCCAGGGAGGAGTATCTCAGAATCTGGCGCTTTGGATGTGACCGGGTCCTTATCCGGGAAATTTGCCGGAGTGCAGGTAACCCAGAATTCAGGAGACCCGGCTGCCGGGATTAGCGTGAGGTTAAGGAGTGCCAGTACGGTAAATGGTGTTTCGGATCCCCTTTATATCATCGATGGGGTCATTGTGAATAATACTTCCAACGACCTTCTAGGAGTGAGAAGTGTGGTGCAGAATCGACTGTCTGACATCAATCCTGCGGACATAGAACGGATTGAGGTCATCAAGGGGGGGGCCGCGGCGGCCATCTACGGTTCACGGGCTAGTAATGGGGTCGTCCAGGTTTTCACCAAAAGAGGCAGGCTTGGCAAACCAAAGATTACATTCGGTACCAGTGTCAATTTTAACTCTCTGCGAAAAAAGATAGACTTCAATCAGGTACCACTGGATTGGGTAAACGCAGGTGCGGTCACTGATTTATCAACCGTACCTGTTGAGCGATTTGACTACCAGGATATGGTATTCGAAAATAGCATGGGTACGGATAACTATCTATCCGTCTCTGGCGGCGTGGGAAATACCACATACTTCGGCTCAGCATCTTTTCTTGAAAACAATGGAATTATGAGAAATACAGACTATGACCGGAGTGGAGTCCGACTTAGAGTCAACCAGATCATTAATGACTGGGCTTCATTTTCGGTTGGAACCTATGTTTCCACCAGCAACAGCAATGACAAACCAAACGGTGGTTTTGGCTCCGGCGTTATACAGACGATTCTGTTTTCAAATAACAGCATCAATCCGGAACCGGACACTGATGGCAATTTCCCGCGAATGACATTTTATCCAAATATCCTTGAGTACATTGAAACATTTGATTTTCAACAACAGAACAAAAGAGCTATCTCTGATATTCAATTTACATTAGTCCCTATTGCTGGAATGCAAGTGAACTATGTGTTGGGTTATGATGATTCCCGTTCAAGAGCAACCACGTTTTCTCCCATTGGGACGACCACAGCTACGGATGGCAGGGCCAGGTCATCAAACCTCAACAGAACGCAAATCAACAGTGATCTTAATGTTACGTATCAGACCCAATTGTCAGACGCTATTTCATCTGTAACTGCTGCTGGGTATTCTTATCAATTTGATGAGTCAAAGCTCGGTACAATTGCAGCCAGAGGGCTTGCTCTTGGAGTTAAAACCACCGCAGGCTCTGCAACCATTTCAACGACAGATTTTAATAGCAAGAGGGCCATTTGGGGTGGATATGTTCAGCAGACATTTGGATTACAAAATAAACTTTTCCTCACCGGAGCCGCCAGGATTGATGGCTCTTCGGTATTCGGGGAGGACGAGAGAAGCCAGTTCTACCCCAAAGCCAGTTTGTCTTACATCATTTCAGAAGAGGACTTCTGGAAGATCGGAGCAATTAATAACCTAAAATTTCGGGTTGCCTGGGGACAAGCAGGTAATCTAACCGCCATTGGGCCATTTGACCGGTTAACGAATTTCAGCGCAGTTAGTATAGGTGGAAAATCGGGGTTAATCTCTCCTTCGCAAATAGGGAATCCCGACCTGAAACCGGAACGGCAGACGGAAACAGAATTCGGCATTGATTTGGCCATGTTTAATAACAGGCTGGGGTTGGAAGTTACAGGTTATTTCCAGACGATTGAAGATTTATTAGTGGAACGAACACTGTCCCCATCTACAGGCGCAGGAACTCGAATTGAAAACATCGCAGATATGGACAATAAAGGGATCGAAATACAACTCACAGCTACTCCGGTCATAACCAAAGATTTCAATTGGACTGCCAGCCTCTCATTCTCTTCCAATAAGAATGAAGTGAACGGAATTGAGGGGGATCAAATCGGGATCGGGAATTTCGGTTTCTCGAAGGCGAGGAACGGCGAACCTTTAGGGATATTCCGTCAAAGCTATTTTGCACGAAATCCCGATGGTAGTTTACTGT